>NZ_JBXWSB010000141.1:0-10183 GCF_059613205.1 Ruegeria sp. BHSB064 | reverse complement strand
GGTCGGGGCCGGGTCGCGCGAAGATGCGGTCAACAGTCTGAATGCAATTGCGGTACAGGGCGATCTGCCCGAGATCTACCGTGCCATCGCAAGCTTCAAAGCCTTACTGCTGCAAAGCGACACCTTGCCCGCAACTGACCGTCGGCAACAGTTCGAAGCGCTTGCGGCGCCGGGTGCTCCGTTGCGTCTGCTTGCGGAAGAACAGCTGGCTCTGATTGACGTGTCCGAAGGCAATGTCGAGGCGGCACTGGATCGTTTGCAGGCGCTGCGGCAGGATGCTGAAGTCGGCATTGACCTGCAGCAGCGCGCAGCGCAATTGATTGTCGCGCTGGGGGGTGAACCAGAACCCCTGGTGGCTCAACAAGGCTGATCGGGCGGTGAAAAAAGACATATTTGACAGGCGAGTTCGGAATACCATGGTAACTAGACTATTCTCCCGCGTGGGACTGCCGGTCGCGGCGCTGGCTCTGACCGCCCTGGCCGCCTGTGAAGAACCCGAGGCCATTCTGCCCGGTGAGCGCGAAGACATCCGACCCTTGTCTGATTTGGAGACGGAGGAAAAACGCGGATCTGAGCCGATCAGTCTGCCGTCGCAGCAGGCCAATGCCAGCTGGTCGCAAAGCCCGGGAACGCCAGCCTATAGGACAACAAATGCCGCTCTGCGCGCGACGCCGCAGCGGATCTGGTCCACTTCGATCGGGCAGGGTGACTCGCGCAAGCAACGTATCACCGCCGAGCCGGTCGTAGCAGGAGGGCTGATCTATACCCTGGATGCCGGAGCAATCGTTTCAGCCGTAACGCCTCAGGGTCAGGTTGCCTGGAAGACGGATCTGATCCCCGCAAGTGACGGGGATTCCGATGCTACGGGCGGCGGCATGGCCTATGCCGACGGTGTTCTGTACGTCTCGTCCGGCTATGGTCGCCTGACCGCGCTTGACGCAAAAACAGGTGCCGTGCGGTGGCAGAAACGCTTGCAAGCCACCGGCAGCGGTGCACCGCTTGTCAACGACGGTCTGCTCTATTTGGTGGCCGGGGATGAAACCGGATGGACCGTTGCAACCAAGGATGGCCGTATCGCGTGGCAAATCGAAGGCACGCCCAGCGTCGGTAACGTGCTTGGTGCACCTGCGCCTGTGATCGCCTCGGATCTGGCGGTATTTGCTTTTGGTTCGGGCGATGTGGCCGCGACGTTCCGTCGGGGTGGCATTCGCCGTTGGAACGCGTCGGTGGCCGGTGGGCGCCGGGGGCGGGCCGCTGCGCAAATCGTGGATGTGACCGGCGGTCCTATGGTGTCCGGTGACACGATTTACATCGGCAACCATTCGGGCCGGACTGTCGCTTTTGACGTTGCAACAGGCGAACGTCGTTGGACAGCTGACGAAGGGGCCGTGGACGCCGTATGGCCCGCCGGCAACAGCATTTTCCTGATCAGTGACCGCAGCCAGTTGGTACGTCTGAACGCGGCAGATGGCTCTGTCGTATGGGCGCAGGATCTTCCGGGCTTTGTAAAAGACAAACGTGGCCGTCGTGGTCCGATCTTTGCCCATTACGGTCCAATCCTTGCCGGTGGTCGTATTGTGATTGCATCCAACGACGGATATCTGCGGTTCTTCAATCCGGTCGATGGAACGCTGGTACATCAGGTCGAAGTACCCGGAGGTGCGACAACAGCGCCGGTTGTTGCGGGTCAAACTCTGTATGTCGTTTCGACCAAGGGTGATCTACACGCTTTCCGTTGACGGAAAGATGCGCTAAAGGGCGCATCTTGAGTCTTGAAAGTTGAGTATCATGTCGCTGACCCTCGCCATCGTGGGGCGCCCGAATGTGGGCAAATCCACTCTGTTCAATCGCCTTGTGGGCAAACGCCTGGCCCTGGTCGACGACCAACCCGGCGTGACACGTGACCTGCGCGAAGGCGAAGGGCGTCTGGGTGATCTGCGCTTTACCGTGATCGACACGGCAGGTCTTGAGGACGCAACCGATGACAGCCTTCAAGGCCGGATGCGCCGCCTGACCGAGCGCGCGGTGGATATGGCCGATGTGTGCCTGTTCATGATCGATGCGCGCACAGGGCTGACCCCAACGGACGAGATGTTCGCTGAGATTCTGCGCAAGCGCTCGAAGCATGTGATTTTGGCGGCCAACAAAGCCGAAGGTTCAGCTGCTGATGCGGGTGTTCTGGAAGCCTACAATCTGGGTCTGGGTGAACCCGTGCGCCTGTCTGGTGAGCATGGCGAGGGCATGACGGACCTTTACGCCCAGCTCATGCCTCTGGCCGACGCGGCCGAAGAAACACAGGCCGAAGAAGCCCCGGAAACCGATATCGAACTGGATGAAGAGGGCGAGGGCGAGACGCCTCTGATCACCGCTGCCAAGCCGTTGCAAGTGGCCGTTGTCGGGCGGCCCAACGCGGGCAAGTCGACGTTGATCAACAAGATCATCGGTGAAGATCGCCTGCTGACCGGACCTGAGGCCGGAATCACCCGCGATGCCATAAGTCTGCGGATTGACTGGGCCGATCCGGATGGTGACAGCACGCCCATGCGCATTTTCGATACAGCGGGGATGCGTAAAAAGGCGAAGGTTCAGGAAAAGCTGGAAAAGCTCTCGGTGTCCGACGGTCTGCGCGCCGTGAAATTCGCCGAGGTTGTCGTGGTCTTGCTGGACGCTGCCATTCCGTTTGAACAACAGGACCTGCGCATTGCCGATCTGGCCGAGCGCGAGGGCCGGGCCGTTGTCGTCGCAGTCAACAAATGGGACGTTGAAGAGAACAAGCAGGAAAAACTGCGTGAACTCAAAGAGTCCTTTGACCGTCTGCTGCCGCAATTGCGTGGCGCGCCTTTGATCACTGTGTCTGCCAAGACTGGCCGAGGGCTCGAAAGACTGCGCGCGGCGATCCTGCGTGCCCATGACATCTGGAACCGCCGGGTGCCGACCGCCGCACTGAACCGCTGGCTGACTGCGATGCTGGAACAGCACCCGCCTCCAGCGCCGCAAGGGCGTCGGATCAAGCTGCGCTACATGACACAGGCCAAAACGCGCCCGCCAGGCTTTGTTGTCATGTGCTCGCACCCCGACAAGATGCCAGCCAGTTACACGCGCTATCTGGTCAACGGATTGCGTGAAGATTTCGACATGCCGGGCACACCGATCCGCCTGACACTGCGGGGGCAGGGGGACAAGAACCCTTACAAAGGACGCCGCAAGAAAAACGCGGGCGCCCTTGCCAAGCATCTGAAGGGGCGCGCGTAACTGCGCCAATTTTCAGCATTTTCGGCGCAAGGAGGTGACAGCGCCCTTTCTGCGCGCTAGCATTCGTTTGCGTGCATCTGTTTTCGTGCGCGTGGCTTGCACCTGTTCAATCAGGTCATATTTTTAGTTCAAATTTAACCGGGCCATCGTGGGAGAGGGCTGGATGGATCTGAGGGAATATACGCGGCAATACGCTGTTCAGGACAACAGGCTGGCAGCGCTGAGCTATTTTGGAACTTTCGCGGTGTATTTTGCATCGCTGGCGTTGGCGATCGGATATGTGGATCGCTTGTATGTCATGGTGCCGGCGGGTGTGGTTTTTGCGTTCTCGGCGGTGCGGCTTTATGTGCTGCAACATGATTGCGGCCATCATTCGCTGTTCGAGACACGCCAACAGAATGAATGGGCCGGGCATGGGCTGTCTCCGTTTACCTTTGCGCCATTTGAGGTGATGAAGCAGAACCACAACCTGCACCACGCGGGGATCGGTAATCTTGAACATCGCGAGACGGGCGAAATTCACACGATGACCCTGCGCGAATGGAACGAGGCCGATTGGAGCAAACGCCTTTTCTATCGGCTTTACCGCAACCCGTTCATCCTGGTGCCGGTGGGGGCATTGTTCACCTATTTCATTCGGTATCGCTGGCCTAAGAACACCATGCGGTTCGGGCTGAAAGGCGTGTTGCTGCACAACCTTTCGATCGTTGTTTTTCTGGGGCTGCTTTATTTGATTGCCGGCAGTACCGGCATTCTGGTCTGGCTTGTATTCTCGCTTTTGGGTGGGATGCTGGGTGTGTTCCTTGTTTATCTTCAGCATAACTTCGAGGACACCTACTGGGATCGTCGCCCTGATCTGGACCCTCAGCTTGCGGCGCTGCAAGGCTCGTCCGCGCTCGACTTTGGCTGGTGGTTCGATACGGCTGTGGCCTGCATCACCTTGCACGACATTCACCACTTCAACGCACGCATCCCGTCTTATCGACTGCGTGCGTGCCATTACAATCTGCCGCCCGAGTTTACACCGCGTCGGATCAAGTTCCCCGAGGCGGTCGCGGCGCTGAACCTCAAGCTTTGGGATGAGGATGCCAAACGTTTGGTGCCGTTTCCCAAGAAAGGGCGCACGGCGGACTTGGCCCATAGTTGAACAAAGCCTCGCGGTTTGGTGCCGTGGCTTGAAGTCACGTATATCTTGTGTATATACGTTGATGCAGGGAGAAAGAGAAAGGATCCGGAATGACCGCAGTGACCGATGTAAAAGGTGTGGGGGAAGCGCTTGCTACTGCTTTGTCCGCAAACGGCTTTAAGACAGCTGAGGCGATTGCCAAGGCCAAGCCCGAAGGTCTGGTCAAGGTTCCCCGGATTGGTCTGGCGCGCGCTGCGGTGCTTATAGCTGCGGCGAAAGAGGCTACGACTTCAAAACCCGCTGCCGCTAAACCTGCTGCGCGCCGAGCGCCAGCCCGTAAATCTGCTGCTCAAAAGCCTGCGGTGCGTAAGCCTGCGGTGCGACGTCCGGCCGCCCGCAAGACCGTTGCAGCCGCCGCCGCCGAGAAACGCGCCGAAGAAGCGGCAAAGAAGGCAGCTGAGGAAATAGTGGCCGCTGAAGCCGCCGAGGCAAAGGCCCGCAAAAAGGCCAAGGCCAAAGCGAAGGCTGAGAAAGCTGCCAAGAAACGGGCCGAAATGGAAGCTGCGTTTTCCAAGGCCAAGGACAAGGTGAAAGCCAAGTCCAAAAAAGGCAAGAAGTCCAAGAAGGACGACAAAAAGAAAGACGCCGGGAAAAAGGGCGACAAGAAAGACGGTAAGCAGAAAGATAAGAAAAAGGATAAGAAGAAGGCGAAGAAATAAACCTTCTTCGCCTTTCCATCTTTTTTGACCGGTGCCCTGTCGGGTGCCGGTTTTCTTATGTCAGCGTGCCGTTCAGTTGCAGCGTCAGTTTACCACCCAGATAGGGGCTTAAAACTTCGGGCAGGGTCACAGTGCCATCCGCGTTCTGACCGTTTTCCAGCACAGCAATCAGGCAGCGCCCAACTGCCAAACCCGAACCGTTCAGCGTATGAACGTATTCCGGTTTTCCACCACCCTCGGGGCGGAAACGGGCGTTCATGCGGCGGGCCTGGAAATCGCCACAGGTCGAGACCGAGCTGATCTCGCGATAGGTGTTCTGACCAGGCAGCCATGCTTCGATGTCGAAGGTGCGACGCGCGCCAAAACCCATGTCACCGGTACACAGGATGACGGTGCGGTAGGGGATGCCAAGCTTTTCCAGAATGCCTTCGGCGCAGCGCAGCATACGCTTTTGTTCTTCATCAGATTTGTCCGGATGCGTGACCGACACCATCTCGACCTTTTCAAACTGGTGCTGACGCAGCATCCCGCGTGTGTCTTTTCCAGCCGATCCGGCCTCGGACCTGAAGCACAAGGAATGTGCGGTATAGCGGCGGGGCAGGTAGCTTTCCTCGATCATAGTGTCGTTGACGATATTGGTCAGCGACACCTCGGATGTCGGGATCAGCCACCAGCCTTCGCGGGTCTGATAACTGTCTTCGCCGAATTTCGGCAGTTGACCAGTGCCATGCATCATTTCAGACAGAACCAGTACCGGGCCATTCACCTCGGTCAGCTCGTTCTCGTTGATATGCGTGTCCAGCATGAACTGCGCCAGTGCGCGATGGATGCGAGCAACACCGCCGGACAGCAGCACAAAGCGCGATCCAGAGAGTTTCGCGGCGGTCTCAAAGTCCATTCCGCTTTGTACGGATTCGATTTCGAAATGCTCTTTAGGCGCAAAATCTAACTCTGGCGGTGTGCCCCAGCGGTTGATCTCGACATTGTCGTTCTCATCCGCCCCTTCTGGCACATCTTCGGCGGGCAGGTTGGCGATACGGATCAGCTGATCGGTCAGCAGCGCGTCCAGGTCTTTCGCTTCGGTCTGCATCCGTGCCACTTCGGCCTTTTTCTCGGCCACCAAGGCGCGCAGACGCTCGAACTCTGCTTCGTCGCCACGACCTTTGGCCGCACCGACCTCTTTGCTGGCTTTGTTCTGTTCAGCTTGCGCGGTCTCGGCGGCCAGAATCTTGGCGCGACGACTTTCGTCCAGCCTTAACAAATCTGACGACACCGGCGCGTCCCCACGGCGCGCAAGGGCGGCGTCGAAGGCGGCAGGGTTTTCGCGAATGGCGCGGATGTCGTGCATGTCTCAGATCCTTAAATGCGTGAATCACTGGAACCGCTTATGCACCATCTGTCGGGCGGGGTGTAGCACCGGTTACGACTTATCGTCCCCGTCGTGGATTTCATGCGCCAAGTGCCCATCCCATTCCTCAGCCGGGATTTTTGGTTCCGGCGGGTCGGCCATGTAGGAAGGCGTCATGATCTGCACGTTGTTTTCGTTGAACACGGCGACAATGTTGCGATGCAGGTCCGAGCGGATTTTTGGAATGATACTGCCGCGCGTTGTGTAGCCGTTGATCTGATAGTTGATCGCGTAATCGGCCAGTGCAGTCCACAACACAAATGGTTCAGGCTTGGCCTTGACCCCTCTTGTGCGGTTGGCAGCCTCGATCAGCATCGCCTCGACCTTCTCGGGCGGCTCTTCGTAACCGATGCCGACTGTGGTGTGCAGCAACAGCCCGCTGCCATCCGTCTTTTTCGAGAAATTCACCACGTCTGAATTCATCAGCTGCGCATTCGGGATCGAGATTAACTCGTTTTTGATCGACTTCAGATGCGTTTCCATAAGCTTGATCTGAACCACGTCTCCGATGTGATCACCGATTTGAATGCGGTCGCCGATTGAGGTGGACCTTCGGTAGATTACGAACAATCCCGCCAGCATGTTGGACACGACCGAGTTGGCTCCCAGCGACAGCATCGCACCGACCAGAATGGTCAGGCCCTGAAACGCCGCTGAATCCGAACCGGGGATGTAGGGAACTGCAAAAACCAGCGCGATCAGAATGACGACGACACGGGCGATGTTGAACGTCGGGTTTACCCAATGCTTTTCAAAATCGCCCATTTCGAAAGAGCCTGCTTCGACCGCATCGAAGAACACACGCATGCCCTTGATTACGTACATCGTGACCCATGTGATCAGGCCCAACATGATCATGTTGGGAATGTAGCTGAGGATGCCCTTGAAGATCAGAAGGACAGGCTCTGTCAGATAAGTAAGAAGAAGCTGCGCGAAATAGCGGGTTTCGGCAAAAGCCAACAGCACAAACGACAGATAGTAGTAGAAACCCAGAAAGAAGATCACCAGCAGAACAAAGTTCAGCCCGTACCGGACCAGAGCGGCGATGGCCTCGGCCTGAACGCTTTTCGCGGTGGCGGTTTCCACATCCCTTAAATACCGCTTTACCAACTTCAGAGTGCGCCGCCTGATCCGCCGATGAAGCCAAAGGATAAGCAACACGAAGACGACAAATCCTATGGTCCATCCGGCGGCCTCAATCGCACCTGACACGCGTGCCTGTTCCGTGCGATTGGAACGATAGTTGAGGATGGCTTCCTCGATCGCCTGACCATGAAGGAAGCTAAGAACATCCAGCTCCATCTGGTCCAGCTCTGCATCTGCGACAGTCACAATTGAAACGATTTCGCCGTCGGCACGGATGCGAATACCCAAATCGGTGTCCTCAAACGAGATATCAACCGCAGGGTTTTCCGAGGATTCGGCTACCTCGATGATCTTGTTTTGAACACTTTCTGCACGTTCTGGCGCGGGTAGGGCACTGGAACCGCGCAGGAAAAACAACATGTCGCCGTCCACGATGACGGGCGCTTTGAAATTGTCTGATTCTTCTGACTCGGGATCGGGTGTTTCGGCTGGTGTTTCCTGGGCCTTTAGTGGTGCTGTCATACACAGGATAAAGGTCAGCACGGACAGCAAAAGCGTCAAAGATTGGAAAGGCTTGTAACGAACTCTCATTGTCCCCCCTGATGCTTGACTATAGCCAAATAGAGACACCTGCATAGGACATATCTGCAACGTTTGGGCGGTTCTTATGCCGGCATTATCAGGTTCGGGTGGGACACATCACCGCCTTTGCTTGCAAACACGCATTTCAAAGCATAGGTTCCGGCAAAATTTGCGGAACAGTGCCGCAAGGTCTGAACAAAGGAATATCCCATGGAAGGTGGCGCAATCGCCCAGTTTCTCCCGCTGATCCTGATTTTCGCGATCATGTATTTCCTGCTGATCCGTCCGCAGCAGAAGAAAATGAAAGAACACCAGGCCATGGTCGAAGCCGTGCGCCGGGGTGATCAGGTGATCACTCAGGGTGGGGTGATTGGCAAAGTTTCCAAGGTCAAGGAAGGCGAGAACGAGATCGAGGTCGAGATCGCCGAGGGCGTCAAGATCCGCGTGGTCAAGTCGACCATCGCTCAGGTTCTGAACAAGACCGAACCTGCGAAGTAACTTCGCTCGACAATCCCTTGAAAAGGCAGGGTAATGCTGCAAATTGACACCTGGAAGCGGGTTCTGATCTGGCTGGTCTGTGTGACCGGTTTGCTCATGGCCCTGCCAAACGCATTCTATACGCGGGTCGAACAATCCAACGATGCAAAAGTTGCCATTGAATTGGGCAACGACACGCCCGAGTTGCAAGCTCAGGCTGCGGAATGGCCCACATGGCTGCCGTCATCATTGGTCAACCTAGGTCTGGATCTGCGCGGTGGGGCGCATCTTTTGGCTGAAGTCCGGGTGCAGGACGTTTACGAATCCCGGATGGAGGCCATGTGGCCCGAAATCCGGGATGCCCTGCGTGACGAACGTGCGACGGTGGGCACAATCCGCCGTCAGGACTCGGCCCCGGATGAGATTCGTGTGCGGATCAGCCAGCCAGAAGGGATGTCCCGAGCACTGGAAGTGGTGCGCGGACTGGCGCGTCAGGTGCAAACGCTGACCGGGGTCGGAGCCACGGATATTGAGGCCCGCGCTGACGGCGACACTATCGTGGTTCAGCTGTCCGATGCGGAAAAGCTGGCGTCGGACGATCGGACGGTGCGTCAGTCGCTTGAAATCATACGCCGCCGGATTGACGAGGTGGGCACCCGCGAACCCACCATTCAGCGCCAGGGTGCGGATCGTATTCTGATCCAGGTGCCGGGTATCGGCAGTGCCGGAGAGTTGAAGGACATCATAGGCACAACGGCTCAGCTGACCTTCAATCCAGTTGTAAATCGGGTCACCGACCCGGATGCCAGCGTGGGCGTTGGCGACGAAATTGTTCCTTCGCTCGACGCAAGTGGCGAGTATTACATCATCGAGTCTGCCCCGGTTGTGACGGGTGAGGAATTGGTGGATGCACAGCCCTCGTTTGACCAAAACGGTCGCCCTGCCGTCAGCTTCCGGTTCAACACCTCGGGTGCGCGCAAGTTCGGCGATTATACCCGCGACAATATCGGCGCACCTTTTGCGATTGTGCTGGATGACGAGGTGATTTCTGCCCCTGTGATTCAAAGCCATATCCCCGGCGGATCCGGCATCATCACCGGCAACTTCAGCGTTGAGGAAAGCACCAACCTGGCCATCCTGCTTAGGGCCGGTGCATTGCCTGCCGGGCTGGAGTTCCTGGAAGAGCGCACAATCGGTCCCGAGCTGGGGCAAGACAGTATTGACGCAGGCAAGGTTGCAACAATTGTGGCCTTTGCGGCGGTGCTGGTTTTCATGGGCCTCAGCTATGGGCTGTTTGGCATCTTCGCCAACATCGCCCTAATCATCAACGTGGGCTTGCTGTTTGGTTTGCTGTCCCTGATCGGAGCCACGCTGACCCTTCCCGGTATCGCCGGTATCGTTCTGACGGTCGGCATGGCCGTGGATGCCAATGTGCTGATCTTTGAGCGGATCCGAGAGGAACTGAAATCTGCCAAAGGCCCGGCGCGGGCGATTGAGCTGGGTTATGAAAAGGCGCTGTCGGCCATTCTGGAC
>NZ_JBXWSB010000140.1:0-10356 GCF_059613205.1 Ruegeria sp. BHSB064 | reverse complement strand
TGAAGGATTGGCGGCGTGTAGCAACCCGCTATGACAGGTGCCCCAAGGTCTTCTTGTCCGCCGTCGCACTCGCAGCGCTCGTCATATACTGGCTATGAGTCCTGACCCTAGGCATGGGGCTTCCACATCAAGCGCCATTGCTGGATCGTCGGTCGCTGGCTTAACGAAGCGGCGCTCTCAACTGTGTTAGTGAATGCTTTGCCGTTCGATCTGTTTGGCAGGTTTAGCTCTCCCGGAGGAGCAGCGACGCCTCGGTTTCTGCCGACCGTGCAATGTAGATAGCAAACGATGCGACCGAGGCCAAGGCCATCGTTGTTTTGCTCGCCCAACCAGACAGTTTCCGTCATCCGTCTCTTCCTGGTTCGCTCTGATCGCTGGAGAATAATGCGATCTTGTTGCCTTGAGGATCGCGCAGGTAGCCGACAAAAAAGTTCGGTCCGTAGGCCTCTCTGAAGCCCGGCGCTCCATCGTCTCTTCCACCCGCCTCAAGTGCAGCGGCATGAAGATCACGAACCTGTTGTTGGCTGCGTGCCTCGAACGCGACCATCGTGCCATTTCCCGTTGATGCGGGCTGCCGGTCGAAAGGAGATTTGACATAGAACTCAGGGAGGTTTGGCGCCTGCCCCGGCTTTGTAGGAAGCGCATAGCTCAGGTCACCGTGATAGTGTTCCAGCTGATATCCGAGATCTGGCAGAAACGCGGAGTAGAAGCGTTCCGCGCGCTTCATGTCATCGGCACCGAGTGTGATGTAGGCAATCATAGTTAAGCATCCTTGTGATTTGTTCCCATTCGTCGCTTGGCGCGTTTAGTCGCGGCGGTTCGCGCATTAGACTATAGAAACCAGTATCGCCGTGCATGTTCGGCCTTAGCCTCTTCGATAGTCATGCGATTTCTACCAAGCGGATCAATTGATGGAAGATCATTGGGTCGTGCTGAAGCGGGCAGAGTGCCGATGGCAAGAACGGCCGCACCGCCGGCAAGCGCCGCAGAAAGGCCAAACATGGCACCCCAGGATATGCCAGCGACGATCCCGGCCAAAACCGCTCCAAACGCGCCTACCCCGTCCAGCAAAGTGAACGCGAAACCCAGCGTCGTACTTTCGTTGCGATCCGAGTGATCAACTGTAGCTGCCAGCATTGTCGCTCGAACTGCGTCCAGCGAAGCGACCCCAAAGGCCATCAGGGCTATCATGATCCAGAACGGAGGCTCGAACACCAGTACACCGATAGCCAAGGCAGCAAAGCCGTTTCCAGTTGCGAGGATCGAGAAGCGGTTGAACTTGTCAGAAATTGATCCGACCAACGGTTGGGCGAGCGCCCCGGACACAAGCATAGCTGCGAAGATGCCCCCTATCATACTGGGTGCAAGTGCGTGAACCGTCGCCAAGTAGAGTGGGATCATGCTTAGCAGAGCGATCAATGCCATATTGTAGAGCGAGACCATGGCAACAAGGCGGATCCCCTTTCGACTGCGCCACGTCTTCAGAAGCAGTAAGAGCTCCTTGCGATTGATACGCAAAGTTTCGGAGGCAGGAACCGCCCGTGCGACCCACAAAAAGCACACGCCAACCAAAGCGGTTGGAAGCACGGAAAGCGCCAAAGCAACGGGCCAATCGAGGGCCGACAGAAGCAACCCGATCGACAGTGGCGCGAAGACCTCCGCAAAGGATCCTCCAACGGCATGCACTCCCAAGGCGCGGGCGCGTGTCGCCTTGTTGGTGCTCGTCAATATTCCAGTTGCGATCGGATGCCAGGCCGCGTTGCCCATACCAGCGAGCGCCAGAAGGATAGCAAGGCTCCAAAATCCTGGCGCCGCTGCTGCGAGAACATATCCCACGACGACCCAGAGAAAGGTGCCGACAAGAAGACGACCGCGGTTCGAAACCCAATCTGCGATGAGGCCTGCTGGCAGGTAGGCCAAAGCGCCGCCAATGCTGAACAGCGTAAACAGTAGACCGACCTCAGCGGGGGAAAAGCCCATGTGTAGACCAGCAGCCGGCACGATCAACCATAGCGCTGCAATTGGCCAGTCGATGGCGAAGTGTCCCGCGGCGAACCAGGCCATTAGGGATCGTTCTGTCATGGTGCCTAACCCATTGAGTGCGAAACTTCAGGCACGGTGCCCGACTGATTGGCGATTGTTAGCGAAGGGTGATATGTCTGTCTGTCGACAGGGAGACGATTGTTATCGAGGATTCGTCAATGAAGGACAGCAAGCCGACAGCACCTGATCGACCCCGCTATCTCGGGGAAACGATTGAGCCAGCGTCAGGCGAATGCTACGACTGGCATTCCCACGATTTTGGTCAACTCATCTCCGCGGCCTCGGGGTCGATGTATGTCGGAACCCCGGACCGGGTCCTGCTGCTCAGTCCAGCTATGGCGATCTGGATTCCCCCGGACAAAGAACATTGGATGCGCTATGGGGCGAACAACGTCATGCACTATGTCGATGTCAATCGCGAAGAAGCAGAGTGGCTTGGGCCAGATTGCCGGGTCGTGGCCATGACACCACTTCTGGATGCATTGTTTGTTGCGGCGATGCCAGAAGCTACAAGCACACGAACAGTTAAGCACAACACAGCGCTGCAGACCTTGCTTCGACACGAGCTACTCGCAGCGAAGGACGTGTCGCTCTCACTTGTTTTGCCGAAAGATGCGCGGCTACTCGGCGTCGCGCGTGATGCCCTCAACGACCCAGGCAGAATTCGCTCAGTCGAAGCTTGGTTGTCAGGCGTCTCCGCGAGCAGAAAGACCGTCGAACGACTGTTCATCGCTGAAACAGGCATGCCACCGTCGAAATGGTTGCGCCATGCACGGGTCTTGCATGCCGTATCGCTGCTCGCAGCGGGTAAGAGCGTAACCTCGGTTGCCTTCGATATGGGATACGAATCTATGAGCGCGTTCAGCTATATGTTCCGACAAACTCTAGGCGTTAGTCCGAGGGAGGTTTTAAGGAGCCGGTAGGTTGTACCAAAAGGGTCAGATGTTTTCTGCGGCCCTTAGCTGCCCTTGAACGCGGATAGACGATGCTGCAGCCGCAGCCCGCATTGCCGCCATTCGCTGCGACGAAAAATCCAGATCGGCCCGAACAAACGCATCGCGGACAGACCCGCCTTTTGTCCATACGGCTAATGCTCCCGCAGAAACCCCTCGCATCAGCGGCGGTGGATATTTTGCGATGCGGCGGATTTCACCAAAGCGGCCATTCAACTGGGCGACTTACGCCAAAATCTAAACTGACCTTTCGCTGTAAGCGGCGCCGATCATCGAGGAGCTGACATTGTCACCGTCCACTTTTTTGGCCCGAAGGACAGGATATCAAACCTATACGGGCCTTCATCAATGAGGCTTTCAACTATCGAGATACGCAACAGGCGGGCCGCCATTAACAATTGAAAACACCTTCAGACGACTGATTTAGTATTCGATGCATCTGCGCCAGTCATTAAAGGAGGAGAGCAGATTCGGCTGTCACAGGTCGGCCCAAATCACACTTTGCTTTCCGTCCGCCGAAAGTCCCACCAACTTGTTTTCGCATGTGTCTTCGCGAAGCACCGTATCGCCCCGGTACACCATTTCAAACTCAAAGAAATTCGAACACTCTTTCCACAAAAAAACATACTGATGCTGCTCGCCAACACGGAAAGAGAAATATTTCAGGTTCGGTCCAACTCCAGGTTCCTCTACTCTTCTGTAGCCACAAACATAAGTTGCCGGTCCAGACTGCGTACCCGTTTGACGCAGGCTTTCAATTCGTCGCGAGCCATCCTTCTTAGCGTAGATAACAGTGCCAAAGGGCAATGTAATTTTCAATCGCCCATTCATCCCTTGTTGGGAAATTTCATTTCGAACATTTGCATGAGGGGAGCTTTCCAGAGCCTTTTTCATGTACTCGTCGTTTGCAATCAAATCAGCGGCAGCAGAGCAAAAGTTTAATCCTATTTCCCTAAAAACATCACTCATTGTGCGATGATATGCATAAAGCCCAGCCCGAGTTCCGCTTCCCGGTATTCCATCTATCTTCCCTTGGTAGAGATCATATTTTTTCAATTCGATTTGAATCTTTTTCCAACCGTCGATCGACATATCCGGTTGCAAGAGATTTTGAACACTTGGACGCGCTTGTATCGCCAACGAGGCGAACCGCGAGGGTGAAACACTGTTTTCCGGCAACAGATCCGCATTGGTGTTTTTCGTTGAAAAGCCGAATTTGTTTGGGTTTTCAGGAACGCCGCCTTTGTTGACAAGCGCCTCAATAACACCCCTAGAAGCATTCATGGACAAGGCAATCAGCAAAGGTGTATTTCCGTCGGTATCTGCCAGCCTGAAATAGCTTCGCGGCGACTCCACCGATTTCGACAAGACTTCGATGGTGGCTATTGCATCGGACTCGGCGCCTCGCTGCATGGCCGCATACATCAATGGTGTCCAGCCATTGTTGCCGAAATACAGAGGATCCGCACCTAAAGAAATCAACTGTTCCACCATGTCGGGATCGTTAATTTCAGCAGCAAAAAGAAGCAGATTGTTCAGGGTAGAGGCATAGTTTTCTGCCTGCAGACGTTTTTCCGACGGGTTATCCGCTGAACCGACCAAGTCCTCAAACGCTTTCACATTGTTGGAGGAATACACGGCCCCATTTGCTTTGAGAATTTCAGCAGCTTCTTGATTACCGAACACTTCGGCAACTTGAAGCGGTGTCCACCCAAATACTTCGTCTTTTATGTTCAGATCGGCATTTCGCAAGACAAACAACTCTACTTGGTTCGGCTTGCCAACGGCCGCCGCCACATGAAGCAAGGCCAACCCACCTTCATATTCAATGAACGTGTCGACCAATCCCAGATGATGTCGCCGGAGCTTGCCTTGGGATACCAATTCAAGAAGTTCCGTCTCCTTTGAATTTGACCCGTAAGAATTCGCCCCGAGTGCTATTTTTCCAAGAAAGTGCGCGGTGTGGTCTTCTTTACTTTGATCAACCGAAAGATCGGATGTTTCTTCTGTTCCCGAAAGCTCCAAAGCATAAGACAGTGTCGTCCCGTCTTTGCTTACCCGTTCAGGGTCTGCGCCCACGTCAAGTAAGTATTGAACAGTCTCCATATGTCCTGCTGCGGCGGCTTCCAGCAATGGAGTTCGTACTTCATCCGAAGTCCTTGCGTCTGCGTCCACCCCAATAGAAATCAGATGCGAGACATAGCTTGTTTTCCCATTTTTTGCCGCCTGCATCAAAAGCCGCGACAGCTGCTCATTTTTTGATGGCACTCCATCGAGCGCCTCAACAAACCCTTGGTAATCGTCCAGTTCCAAGTAAAGAAATGCCGCATCATGCGACCCTTCGCTGTTCTGTGCCTTAAGGTCGCTCGGGCAGTGAATGACCATAAAACTCAATATCGCAGCTACTCTGACAAACATCACTTATCCCATGTTTTCCACGCGTTGCTGAGTTCAGTACGCGCCAAGGGTTCATTCCAACTCATAACTGCCCGCTTCCCAATCCAGTGGAAAGTTTGGCGCCGGGGGAATGCTAATTGCGCAAAACAAGACTATGCGCCTTCCCCCCCTCGTCTGCGAGAAAACGTCGCCGTGCCCCCGTATGCACGAGGCTTTCTCGGCCTCTCTGGTTCCTGAATATTGTTTGATGAAGAAAACGTCTCGAAGTCCGGGTATCCCGTATGATGCAATTTGGCAGGCAGCTTCGACGGTATCGCAACAAATTCGCGTCCGACTTGGGTCCGCGCTGTCCTTCTCGTAACACCCGTTCGGAAAATAAACGGTACCAACTTTACCACTCGACTTGGTCGATGGTTGAGGTTTGCTTTGCGGAACAGATTTGACTGACTGACTGGATGCGACCTGTCTTGCACCGGTGCCCAATTGGCCTTTTCGGAATTTTCCTTGAACACCGGCGAGGGTTTCCTTCATATTTCTGGCAAGTTCAGCTTCTGACCATTCAACGCGGTCATTTTTCCCATCGTTTTCAGTTGCCGGCTCGGGCATATTTGACATCGATTGCAGCACTTCTGCTCGGGTCAGCCCGCCGGAAACATCAAGGGTCCCATTGGCGGCCAACGTCACCAGATTAGGCATCAGATCCTGCACATCGTCTTCCGATGCGAACTGTTCCAAAAACAGCCCCTGGTATTCCAGGTCAGCAGCGCTGTCTGCAATTTCGTACAAATCGTAATACTCTTGCGGCAAACCCAATCCGCGGATTGATGGAACAGGGGATGTGCTTGAATATGCTTGGTTTGCCTGCGTTACAAGCGCATCTATCATGGCGTCATTAAGGATGCCCTGAGCTTGCAACCTCATTATCGCCGCATCAGTTAAGTTGTTGGAGAGGTTGTAGGCAAATGAGTTGTATGGCCGGGCGAGCCCTGCTCCTGTCGCCACGGCGCCCGGTACACTCAGACCTTTCGCTGATGAACGAGTGAGGAATTCTTCCGATGCGCCCATAGCTTGATTCAGCAACGACTTTGCGGCTACGGCTCGGCATTTTTTGCTAAACTCGTCTTTAACTTCATCGATTAAACAGGATTTGTTGGCTAATGAAGCGCAGTTTGGATAAGCGGTCAGGGTCGGACTGCCGCAAATATCAACGACCCTTGCCTTGGACAGGCTGAAATCCTCGCTGACCCAGTGAGATCTCTGACAAGATTGCAACTCTGTATTTGCGACTTTCTTCCTGTCAATGAGTTGCCGAATTCCCTCGGAGCAATCCCCGAAATCATCGACAAACAAGTTAATTGATGTTGCGTTGGAACCATCGCCTAGGCGAAAAAATGAAACCCATTCACCAGCCGTAACTGCGGTTGGCGCAAATGCTATTGCCATCGCGAAAATGCGAGCCAGTTTCAATTGTCTCATTCCTGCAACATACTCGAACTGCTTTTTGAGAGCAAAAGTTTGTGCAAATGTAGGCATCCATCAACTATCGCCCAGTGTTTCCGTAAGCAGTTTTTCTGGTCAATGATTTTGGCCAGCAAGGTAATGCAGCGAGTTTTTTGTTCCAGCGTCTCGACGATTCGGCCGCGCACTGAATACCGCGAAGTCCGCTTTGCTGCGTTGCTGTATCTAAGGGGCGCACCTACATGGGCAATGTTCTTAAGGGGACTAGCGGATAGTGTGTTGCAATCTGGTGCAGCAGCCTGTCGAGCGAAACCGTGTTGGTAGCTACCGCTTTGTCCGCGCCTCGCTCATTGCCTGACGAAATTTCGCTGCGCCCGGCACGAATGGCCGCTCTTTACGCCTCATTGCCGTGTTCAAGATGATGCCTGCGCGGCAAAATCTGTGCTGCGAGCACGCGCAGCGAAAAAGTCGATGGCCGGGTTGGGCTCGGAGCTGCCGTTTTCTGCGGTAGTCACAATTGACCGCAGTCAGCCCAATTCGGACCTTCACCAACAGGTCATGCGCCAGCACGCAGCTTCACCAAACTGTACCTTCACGGTACAGCGAAAAACCCACCCTGTCGGACCATCGCGGTAGGGACTTTGTAGAAACTAGTATGTCCCAGTACTGCCCGCCTATGTCTCCTAGGCAAGGTCCAAATGCCAGCCCTGCCCCACATCGATATGGCGGATAGAGCACTCTTCAATAAGCTCTTCATAGCCTGGGGGAAGGAAGGACTCTTGCCATGTTTCTCCGAACCGCGCTTGCACCGCTTTGATGTCGCGCCATACCGATGTAAAGACGACATAATCGTCATCCATGCCGACACCGTGGCCGAAGAAATAACCCAAGTTCCCGGGGTGCCCGTGCACAACTTCCGCGGAAGTCACCCCGAATTTCGCAATCAGTTCACCCGCTCGGCCAGGCTTAGTTTGGACTTGGAACAACCTCAGTATTGGCCCGGAACTTGCTGATCCATCATTCATTTCGGCCTCCAATCTGGCGTTTCTTTCAGAACGGCATTCACCGTGTCTCGGGCTTGCACCACCGTCAAGGACCGGCCCATAAGAGACATTCATCTTGCTCTTCTACCGCTGCGATGCGGCCCGTCAGAGGAGACATTCGCCGCGGGTGCGAAATCCAGGGTAGCGTGAACTCACAGATCGCAGGGCTTAGCTGCCGTTGGCTGTATGGCGGCTTTTCACGAGCATAGTTTGGAGGGCATAGACCGCAGCCCGTCGGAAACTCAATAATTCATCCGGTCTTTGTCAATCATCGCGCCCGGGTTCGCTGGAATTGCTGGAAAAAAGGGCAATCTTGTTGCCTTGCGGGTCACGCAGGTATGCGACGAAAAAGTTTGGGCCATAGGCCTGACGAAAACCCGGCTGACCTTCGTCAGCTCCGCCCGCTGCCAATGCGGCTGCATGGAGGTCACGGACCTGTTTCTGGCTGCGCGCTTCGAAGGCGACCATCGTTCCATTCCCCGCTGACGCAGGCTGTCCGTCGAATGGGGCTTTCACATAGAACTCTGGCAGGTACGGCCGCTGTCCCGGTTCGACGGGCAACGCATAGCTCAGATCACCGTGATACCGTTCTAACCGGTAACCGAGGTCCGGAAGAAATGCCGAATAAAAGCGCTCGGCACGCTGTATGTCGTCAACGCCAAATGTGACCTATGCTATCATGCCTGAAGTGCCTCTCAGTTTGGCGCCAGACCATTCCAGCGATCAAAGTCACGATGCAAAATACTTTGCCAACTCGCGCTTTTTGCTGACTAAGCGACTTCCGGTAGAAGAAAAATTTCACGCGCTACGTCCGCGTGAAGCCGTTCGCTGTCATACCATTTCATCAACACATCCTTCGACATCAAGTCCGTGTTGCTGCGAACAAAAGCATCGAAATCGAGGCTAGGACAGGTGATCAATCTCTCTGCAATCAGGCTCATGAAGGCATAGGTGATCGTGAGGTTGAACTTCTGTGGCGCTCCAGCTTTTGCAGCGAGTGTTCTAATGCCCTTCGCGTAGATGGCTGAAGCATCAATGAAGTCGTACTTCGACAGCAGATCGAAAGCGACACGAACGTGGTCAGCATGATGAAACGCCGTGTTGTCGATTTCATGCGCTTCGAAAGCGATTGTGACAGGGGCAAGGTCACGTATCTCGCTCATTCCTCTTCCTCTTTTAACGAGTGGCTGTCCCGTGCGCTCAGATCGAGATCGTAGACTGACTTAAGCTGTGCGATCTTTTCAATCGTCTCTGGCGAAAACGGAGATCTGTTTTCAAAGCTGTGCAAGGCGATCCCCTCTACCAAGTCACCCAATGTCATATCCAGATGTTCAGCAGTTGCTTTGAGAACCTTGAGCAGCCGCTTTTCGATCCGCAAACCTGTTTGGGTACGTTCAATCTTTCTTGTCATATCGATATCTATGTACCAAGGTACCATAAAAGTCAAAGTCCAAAATTGAGTAAGGCAAAACTAGTAGCGTGAACGGAGCAATGGAATGGATCAAAAGGTTTGATTGACTGGACTGGGTTGGCAGCAGTTTTCGCTGCGTTCTTCATCGTTGCAGCGTCGCCGGGGCCGGCGACATTGGCGCTCAGTGCCGTTTCTGCCGCCTCTGGTCGCAAATGCGGCATGATCTTTGGCGCAGGTCTGTCGATTGGTCTCTCGTTTTGGGGGTTCATCGCGGCGACAGGTCTTGGGGCAATTCTTCAGGCATCAACTTCCTTTTTGATGGCAGTGAAGATTGCGGGAGGCACCTATCTGCTTTGGGTCGCGTATGGATCAGCACGTGCTGCAGTGCGTGCAGTTCCTGAAAAGCTCGCACCAAGCGAAATTGCTGAGCCTTCAAAGAAAGGCTTACTGGTGAAGGGAGTGATGCTCAACTTGTCCAATCCCAAAGCGGTTGTAGCTTGGATGGCGGCACTGTCGGTTGGCCTCGGAGATGAAGGCACTTCGATCAACCTTCTGTTGGGGACTGTGGGATGTGCCTTCGTTGGATTTCTCGTTTACGCGGCCTATGCGGCCGCTTTTTCGCTTTCCGTCGTGATGGAGTGGTACATGAAGTTACGTCGTTGGGTCGATGGCGTGGTTTCGGCTCTGTTCGCCATAGCGGGGCTCACACTGATCCAGTCAGCTTTTGCGAGAACATGACAGTTTGCAAGGGTATTGATAAGCGGCCCATTGCGGACTTTCGCCATACTAATAGTTGCTGCAGTGCAGCTTCTCCAGAGCGGACTTTGCACGCTCTTTGGTAGAGGAAGCAGCTGTTTCAGCTTGTCATTTTGCTCAACAGGACAAGTACGTCGGACCGGAACAGGTACATCACGACTCCGATCAGCGCTGTAAGGGCAATTGAACGGCCTCATCTGACTGGTCCAATTTGATTGTTAGTGCATCATCGGCCTTTGATCCATCGGGATGATGGTTTCGGGTGCTGGCGCGCGATAGCCCAGTGCACTGTGGG
>NZ_JBXWSB010000139.1:0-10473 GCF_059613205.1 Ruegeria sp. BHSB064 | reverse complement strand
GGACGAAATCACACCAGCACGGATGGGCGAGGGAGAGCTCTACGAGGTCGCCAAAATCTCGGGTGAGAGGCTGATGGCCGATGCAGAAAACAAAACGCCTGGGCCGGTGACAAAGCGGATCGTTTTTGAGGATGTGCCATATGCGGTGGCGTTGACGCCGCTTGGGTTCTATGGCTGGCGGGTCGCTACGGTGATCCCGGAATCCGCCTTCCTGTCGGGCATCGACAAAACCCTGATAAACCTGGTTTATATCCTGCTTGGCGTCGTTGTCGTGGCAATAGGTCTGGCCATCTGGTTTATCCGCCGGGTCGTTGCAAATCCGCTTTCGCGCGTGGCCGAAGACCTCAGTCGGATCGAACGTTTTGATGTCGAACAGGTTTCCCGCCGACCCTCGCGCCTGAAAGAGCTTGAAAACCTGTCCGCCGCAACAGCCAGTATGGCCGCGGGCCTGTCGGCGTTCCGCAAATACGTTCCTACCGATCTGGTCCGCATGCTGGTGGCAGAAGGTATCAAAACCCAACCCGGCGGCGAAACCAAACAGATCTCGGTTCTGTTTTGCGATGTATCAGGGTTTACAGGTCTGACCGAAAAACATGGCCCCAAGATCGTCGAACTTATGGAGCCATTCTTCAGCGCCGCTACATCAACCATCGAGCGTCACGACGGAACCATCGACAAATTCATTGGTGACGCAGTTATGGCATTCTGGGGGGCGCCGCGACAAAATCCAGACCATGCCGAACATGCCTGCCGCGCAGCGCTTGAACTGGTGGATGTGGTCGAATCCTCCAGCTTGCAGAGCCAATCCGATAACGCGCTGCATGTCAGGATCGGGTTGAACAGCGGAGAAGCTCTGGTGGGAAATATCGGTTCCGAACAGCGGCTGAACTACACCGCAATCGGCGACGTGGTGAACGTCGCCAGCCGTCTTGAGGGGACAAACAAAACCTACGGCAGTGCAATAATCATCGGCCCTGAAACACGGCAAGAGGCAGGGAGTGCCATTGTCGTACGCGAGTTGGACACAGTTGAGATCCAAGGCCGCTCTGAAGCGCTGGTGGTGTATGAGTTGATCGCTATGGCGGACAGTTTCAAAGGATCCCGCGATTGGATTGAGGCCTATGAGGCTGGCCTGTCGCACTATCGGGCCAATCGTTTCCCAGAGGCCATCGCCGCATTTCAAACCGCTGACACGATGCGCGGCGGCGACAGGGCGTCACAAGTGATGATCAAGCGTGCAGCTGCCTTTCAGAGTAGCGCTTCCTAAACGGGACTTCTGTAACAGCAACGTTTTCTTTTGGGATAGTCCTCAGGAGGGTTGAATACGCGTTTGATCCATGTCGGTAGCGGCTGACTACGCGCGTCAGGGCAATACGTGCCGTAGTTAAACCCGACACGAAACGCCACCATCCACCGTGATCTCTGTTCCGGTGATGTACGACGCTTCATCACTGGCAAGAAACAACGCCGTATTGGCAACGTCCCAAGGCGTGCCGACGCGTCCGAGTGGAATCCGCGCCGCGCGCTGCCTGTCCAACTCGTCCCAATCAATGCTCTCAGGCGCTGCGCTGTTTTCCTCAGCGGCTTTGCGCGCCATGGGCGTATCGATAAAGCCAGGCAGGATCGCGTTGGCCCGAATGCCATGTGGCGCGACCTCAGCCGCGAGATTGCGGGTAAACGAGATTATTGAGCCCTTGGTCGCATTATAGCCGATGTACGGCGCACCCAGATACCGCAAGCCAGCAATGGAAGAGACATTGGTTACAACACCACCTTGGCGGTCAAGGAAATGGGGAAGAACATGCTTTGTTGGCAGAAACACCGCCTTCATGTTCACCTCGACCATCAGATCCCAATCTGTAACGGTTGTATCCATCGCGCCACCCGTGCGCAGAATTCCAACGTTGTTCTGTAAGATATCGATCTGGCCAAACTCTCTCAGGCATTCCGCGACTGCCTCGGCAATCTGCGCCTCATCCGTTACATCTGCGGCCAGAGCAATCGCCTGGCCGCCCTCGGATCGAATAAGATCGCACGTGTCCTGGGCCGCTTGTTGGCTGACGTCCAGCGCGCAGACCCGCGCGCCCTCTTGGGCGAGCCGTAAAGCGGTCGCCTTGCCGTTGCCCATACCGCCACCGAGCGACCCGGCACCGGTAACAAGAGCGATGCGTCCCTCTAGCCTTCTCGACATTCAGGCCTCGTTCGCTTGTAAAAAACTGTTCATGCCACCATCGACCGCTATCGTCTGCGCGTTGATGTAAGATGCTGCTTCCGACATCAGAAACGCGGCTGGGGCAGCGATTTCTTCTGGTTCTGCCCAGCGCGCAGCCGGCGTACGGTTTTCGATACGCCGTACAAATCCTTCATCGCTCAGGATTTTGCGGTTCATATCAGTCAACACGTAACCGGGCGCGATGACATTGGCCGTGATCCCGTCCTTGCCAAAATCTGCCGCCAACGCACGCATCAACCCCGCCACTGCTGATTTGGAAGAGCAATAATTTCCTACCCCTGGGCGGGGGTTGCTTGCCCCGATGGAAGCGATCGAGATTACCCGCCCGCGCTGTGGGCCGGGGTTTTTCTGCATGACCAGACAGGACTCGCGGGACAGCACAAAAGGAGCAAAAACATGGACATCATACATCGCTTTGTAGTCGTCGACCGATTGATCGGCGGCGTGGCCGTGATTTGTAAAGCCTGCGTTGTTTATTAATCCCCAGATCGACCCGGCTTCTCGCGCAACGTCTTGCACCCAGGCTTCACAGGCGCTCACATCTGTCAGGTTGAAACTGCTGGCGCGGGCATCAAAGCCCTCGGAACGCAACGCCTCTGCCGCGTCTTGCACCTTTTCTGCGTTCATATCCATCAGCCGCAAACGTGCGCCCTGTGCCGCACAGGCGTGCGCCATGGCCAATCCAAGTCCTTGAGCGCTGCCGGTAACCAGAATGACCTTGCCATCAAGCGCATAGTTAGGCGCCCTCATGACGCGAGCACTGTTTTTGAGTGATCTTCCGCCAATGCGGCTTTGACGGCGGGCATAACCTGATCGCAGAAGACTTCGAGCGATCGCTTGGTCTCGGCAAAAGGGATTGAGGCGATTTGCATGAAGACGCTCAGATGTGTAATTCCGAACTCTCTTGCCTCGGCTAAAATTTTGGCGGTCACTTCTTCAGCGTCGCCGATTATGGCGCGCTGCAACACGGTGTCGATATCGGGTTCCTGGTCAAAGGGCACAATCCTAAGATCTGCCCCGTTCATCTGCGGTTCGGGCTGGCGCATGTTGTAGGCCATGCGCGCATGGATAAGGACCTGTTCGGCGGCGGCGCGCGCATCTTCCTTATCCTTAGCGACATAGATGTATCGCTGAACAGCAAAAGGGTAGCATTCCTGACTCAATCCGTTTTCTGCCCGAGTCTCATTGTAAAGGCGGCGTGCGGTTCCGACGATTGAACTTGGGCCAAGGGCCGGGGTCGTAAGAGGTTCTGCGCCGTAATCAATCATCTTTTGACGCATCTCAGGTGCGTTGCCGACTGCAAAGGTTCGGATTCGTTCCTGCAAGGGTGCAATAGACAACGCGGCATCCTCTATTTGGATATGTTCACCGTGGTAATCGATGACACCCCCATAGACGCCTAGTTCGATACAGTCCCAGATCTCCAACCCGCGCATCAGGCGGTCATTTATCTCAAACCCGAATTTTTTGAACTCTCGCGGCTGATAACCGGTGCCCAGCCCAAGCACCAATCTGCCATTTGTAAGTTGATCGGTCAGGCAGATTTCTTCGACAAGCCGCAGCGGTTCGTAAAAAGGCATCACAACCACCGCTGGTCCAAGTTTGATCCGTTTAGTTTGTCCAGCCATGTGAGACACGGTCATGAGAGGTGACGGGGAAATGCAATAGTTTGACAGGTGGTGCTCGGCAAACCAGGTAATGTCGAACCCGGCGTCATCCACCATCATCGTCATGTCTCGCATTTGCTGAAACACATCCGCATGGGTAGAGCCGTCGACCGGTTTCGTCATCAAATTGAAAAGCGAGAATTCCATTCCGCGTCTCCTCGTTGCGGGATCTCGGCAAGTTTCGTCAAAAAACTGACCAGCGACAAATTGTGTCTGCTTGGGAGCTGGCAAAGAAATTCTTATACGGCTGCGACTTCTTTTCTTAACCATTGCAAGAAGGATTGCACGCGCGGCTGCTTGAGCCGGGCCTTAGGGCACAGAAAGAAATAAGAGTAGGGACCGAGTGCAGGTTTGAACGGCAAACGCTCGACCACGCCTTGCGCCAACAAATCTGCGGCAAGTACGTCCCGCATAACACCAATCCCCTGACCACTTGCTATGGCTTTCAGGGTGGCGCTGGTGTCCCCAAAGTAGAGCCCTTTTTCAAAATCATCAGCAGATGCACCGTTGATCTCAAGCACACGACGCCATTCGCTGTGGTTGGTGTCGTGTATCATGGGAAACTGTTTGAGAGCATCGATTGAAGCATCTGGGCCAAGTTGATCCGCCACCGTCCGGGACGCGATAAGGATGTGGTTTTCTCCCATAAGGCGTTCTTCATACAGACCTTCGGCACCGCCGGGACCCCATCGAATTGAAACGTCAGCTCCTTCCTGACCAAATTCAGTTTTTGCCACCGTTGAAAGGGCAATGAGATCGATGTTTGGATACTCGGTCGCAAAACGTCCGGACCGAGAGGCAAACCATGTCGATGCGAAGGACGGTAGCATACTCACTGTGAGTGTCGTACGGCTCTCACTTGGCTTCAGCTCGTGAACGCTGTCGCTTAGCCCGTCAAGCAACGTGGAAACAGCCTTGCTAAAACGCTCTCCGTTTTCCGTCAGAACAATCTGATTGTTGCTGCGCCGGAACAGGGCCACATTTAGCCTGTGCTCAAGTAACTTGACCTGTTGACTGATCGCCGGCTGGGTCAGGTTGAGCTCGGCAGCAGCCAGAGTAAAGCTTTCAAGGCGCGCCGCTGCTTCAAACGCGACCAGAGTTTGCAAAGGCGGCAGGTCGCGCCGCATACGATTGCTATCAAAACCCACGGTCTCAAGTTTCGAAAGTGCATTCGGTCCCAAGCGATCAAGTTTTGTCCGAAGCGATTGGCTCATCATCAGTCCTAGCATAAGGGTTTCTTTGGCAAATCGTAGGAAAATCAAGCTTGCGGTCAACACTGGAAATTTTTGTGTGACGCCGAAACGAAGGCGACTAAACCCCGGGCTTCGCTCCGACCTTCATGAGACTCCATTGCGGAATTCAAGAATGACCTACCCTGCCAAATTTGGGCGGAATTCAGCCAACCTGAAATTGAACTTTACTTTACGTCAACTCAAGCGCAGTCTTAACAGACGAGTCTCTCAGCCAGCCCCTACAACTGGGAGTTTTCTAAGTGTCGCAGGTCAATGAACGCACACCGCTGTCCGCAGCGGTTGACTACACCGTAGCCGCTGACAGGTTTTCCGGTGCAGCATCGGTGAGTGTTTCGATTGACCTCCCGGCCTCGCGCAACAGCTTTGGTCCGAAGGTGACGCTGTCATACGGATCAGCGCGGCGACAAGGTATCTTCGGGCGCGGTTGGTCACTTGGCGGACTGCCCATTATCGGCGTCGATACTTCGGAATCTCTGCCAGCTTACGATGGCCGCGACGGGTATATGTCGTCCATCGCAGGTGCTTTGGTGCGCGAGCGGGACGCTACGGGTAATCCGGTTCAACGATCGGCAGGCGGGTTCATCGTCGAACGATTTCGGGCCCGCAACGATACCGCGCGCATGCGGTTCGAAAGATGGACAGAAACGGCCACCGGAAACGTACATTGGAGATCCCGCGACACGGGTAACGTCCTGACCATTTACGGCAGGTCCAATACTGCTCGGGTCGCCGACCCCGACCATTCTGCACGGGTATATCAATGGTTGCCTGAAATAACTGTGGACGCTCATGGCGATGCGTTGGCCTATGAGTTCGTGGCCGAAGACCAGCGCGGACTTGGTGCCCAGCGCGTTTACGACAGCGGACGCCCCGCAGGCACTCAGCGTTACCCCAAAAGCCTGCGCTGGGGTAACGCCAGCCCTGTCGCAGACGCTGCTTCTGCGGACCCAAACGCCATAAGCTGGGCCTTTACGGCAGTATTCGATTACGGAGATCACGATCCCACCGCGCCACAATCGACACCCGACAGAGATTGGCCCGCCCGCCCTGATCCGTTTTCAACCGGAACTGCCGGGTTTGAGTTGCGGACGTGGCGGCTTTGCAGACGACTTCTGTTGTTTCATCGATTTGACGGGCTTGGCCCGGACCCGGTTCTGACCCGCGCCATAGGCTGGGACTATGACGAGCGAACAGACGGCACGCACCTGATCTCGGTCACAAAAACGGGCTATCGCGGTGTCGGCGCTGCACGTGAAGAACGTGCTGTTCCACCTTTGACTTTTTCATACACCGAACCGGAATTGGGCGACGTTTTCGCCCCGGTCGCCGCAGCACTTCAGGCGACGGCTCCGGAAGGCGTTACGGGTGCGGGGATGCGCCTGGTGGACCTGTATGGTGAAGGGCTTCCCGGTCTATTGCACGAAAGCAGCGCAGGCTGGACCTTTCAGCGCAATGAAGGCGGCGGACGTTTCTCAGCGCCTCTCTCCATTCAGTCTCGCCCTGCCCACAGTCTTGCATCTGTTTCGATAGGCGACTTTGACGGAGACGGAACAATGGACGCCATCGTCCTCTCTGGACAGGGGGCAGGACATTACAAGTTTGATGCCGACACCGACAGCTGGGGCAATTTTCATCCCTTCGACCTGATGCCAGCCGAGGCGTCCGTGAGCGGAGGTGAACGACTGGATGTAACCGGGGACGGACGAGCTGATCTGATCCGCCGAACGGATGGGGGACTGAGAATATATGAGTCCCTCGGCTCAAAAGGCTTTGCGCAACAACCCACCGATGTGAATCTCGCTTTCAATGCCGCGCGGGGTCCAGGCGGAGCACCGCCCCTGTTGACCGACACGGAAACGGACTTCTTATTCGCGGACATGACCGGGGACGGCTTGGCTGACCACGTCATGCTGCGCGACGGGTGCATTGTGTATTGGCCCAGCCTTGGCCGTGGGCGGTTCGGAACAGCCGTCAAAATGGAGAACGCTCCGCCGCTGAAAACGCAAGGTCGACTGGCACTCGACCGCATCCTGCTGGTGGATTTGACCGGAAGCGGCCCTTCAGACCTGGTCCATATCGGCGAGGGTGAGATCAGGATTTATTACAACGAGGCCGGAAATCGGTTTTCGCCGCCGCGCATACTTGGCGGGCTGCCGATGATCGACACCAGCAGCGTTCTGGACATCCGGGATGTGCTGGGCGATGGGCGATTGTCGCTGATCTGGGCCGAAAAACGGGCTGGACGTATCGCAAGTTATCAAACACTTGCGCTTTCAGGACCGGTTCCACCGGGTCTTGTGGAGCGTATCGAAAATGGCATGGGGCGACGAGAGCGCCTTGTCTACGGCAATTCGGCTGCGCACTATTTGCGCGACAAGAACAGGGCGCGCCAGTGGACGACAACCCTGCCCCGCCATGTCGTTACATTGGACAAAATCGCGCGCGTCGATCTTATCACCGGGCTGACAATCGAAACGCGTCTGAATTACCGGAACGGTGCGTTCGATGGCAGGCAACGCATTTTTGCCGGGTTTGGCGAAGTTGATGCGATAGACGCCGAATACCTGGAAGATGCTGTGACTGCGAGGCCGACGACAGCGCCGCTATTGACACGCAGCTTCTTCGATCTTGGCACTGGCCATGAGATGCATGATCGCTTTTGGAGCGATGACACGGCAGCCATCGCACTGGAAGCACATGCGCTCGATGCAAGCCGTCTCTCAGCTCCTCTAGACGCAGACAGTGCGGTTGACGCACGTGCCGCTCTGCGTGGTCGTGAGATTAGAACCGAATTGTTCGCGATGACTGAGACTGAACCGGAACCAGTTCCAATTGTTGTCGAACAAAAAGGATACGTTGTTCGGGTCGAACAACCCCCGACAGCGAAGGGAAGCAACGGTACCAGACATGCACTGGACCGGGCGGTATTTGCCATCATCAACCGTGAATCCGCACGCTCTTTGTACGAGGGGATCGCAGACGATCCGCGTGTGTCCCAGGATGTTGTGCTGAACAGTGACGACCATGAATCCATGCGGCTTGCTGTGCAGATTTCTTACCCCCGGCGCTCTGGTAACGTACGCGATGACCCTGCACAGGATCGGCTAGGCTGCCTGATTAAGCGCGTCGAGATGGCTCATGACACGGGTGTCGATCTCTGGGCGCTGAACCGGCCAGTTTCACAGGAAGAATTCGCCCTGACCGGAGTGGCACAACCGGATCGCGGCTGGTTCACCTTTGAAGAAATCGCTGCCATTGTGGAAGGGGCCCTGTTGGCGCCTTTAGACCATGACGCAACACCAGCACCCGGTCGGGCCATTCGCACAAGTTGGTCGCGTCGGCTGTATGTTGGACCGACCGGCATCGACGCGGCGCCGTTGGGGGAAGCTGCGCAACCTGTCCGTCTGCATCATTCGGAAACGGCCTGCTTCACAGAAAGCTTCGCAGTAAACCAGTACGGAGCAGGGATCGTTACCCGTTTGCCAGCGTTGGGATACACATTTGCAGACGGATACTGGTGGAACGCCTCCGAGACGCAGCTCTATCACCCGGCCGGTTCCTTCTTCCTCCCGGCCGGGCATCAATTGTCCGATGGGCGGACTGTCGACATCGACTACGACGCACCACCGTTTCATCCGATCCGCGTGACTGACGCGTTTGGGGGTGTTGCCACCACAGCGATTGACTACGTGGCCCTTGCGCCCGGTCGCACGGAAAGCCCAACCGGAGCGTGGACGCATACGGTGTTTGACCCGCTTGCAATCGCGATCCGTACCAGCCACGGAGGCACAATCGTCGATAGCGGCGGCACTGAACAGCAATGGGGATTCGATCCACCGCCTCCGGGAACCGGGCCACCCTTAGTTACTGCACTGTCGGACCCCGACGGTACCCTTGGCACCCAAAGCCAGATGATCGTGTACGACATTGACGCGTTCCGGCGCGAGGGAAACCCACCTGCTGTCCTAAGCCTAACGGCGTCAAACCTTGCGCATGATGGTGCTGGCGGGGTCCAGACGGGCGGACATACTTCAATTGAAGTGAATTACCTGGACGGATTTGGGCAAAGCGCACTGTCCAAACGCCGCGCCGAGGCCGGAGATGCGGTTTTCCGCAACCCAGCGGGGGATCTGGCGGTCGGAGCAGACGGGTCGCTTGCAACACGACCTTCGGTGACACGTTGGCGAAGTTCCGGCTGGTCCCGCCGAAACGCAAAAGGCGAGGCAATAGAAAGCTTCGAGCCTTACTTTTCCGAAAGCTCTGACTACGAAGATGATCCTGAATTGCGTTCCAACGGTAGCGCAACCCGGCGGTTCTTCGACGCAGCGGGACGGCTTGTGGAAACCCTTCTTCCCGGCGGAACAGTCGAACGCTCAGACTACGGAACCTGGACGGAACGGTTTTTTGACGCCAACGACACGGTAAACACCTCTGCCTGGCGTCTGCCGCGCGAGATTATGCCCGCAGGCGATCCCCACCGACACGCTCTGGACGTCACCCTGCCCCACGCCGATACACCAGTCGAACGTATCTTTGACAGCGAAGGCCGTCAGGTTCGTATCCGCGAAACCGACGGTTCGGGTGGTATCCGTGAACAGCGGTCAATCCTTCTCGAAACCGGAGAAAACGCCCGCGACATTGACGCGCGCGGGTTAGAAACGGGTCGGCACGTTTATGACATGGCAGGACGTAAATGTGCAGAATGGTCGGCCGATGCCGGGGAAACACGCGTCCTGTTCGATGCCCGCGACAATCCTGTAGAGACTATAACCGAAGGCAACACGATCCGAACAACCGTTTATGACGCCCTTGATCGGCCCGTCTCGGTTGCTGTCGATACAGGCACGGGACCGCGAAGGATCGAAGGCATAGACTATGCAGACGATCCGACCGATGCTGCCGCGACCAGACGCAACCTGTATGGCCTTGCCATCGAAACGCGCGACGAGGCCGGGCGCCACCAAGTGCTTGATGCTCTGCCCTCGGGTCAGGTTTTTCGCTCTGCTTGGGAATTGATCTCTGACCCGGTTGCAGATGTTGACTGGACCGCAGGCGTGGCGATGGACGGAGAGATCTTTGAAACATCCGCCCGATATGACGCACAGGGCCGACCCATCGAGCACCGAAATGCTGACGGGTCAATTGTCCGGACCTCTTATTCCGAAGGCGGCGCGTTAGCTCGTGTGACAGTTGCGACTGCCGACGGGCAGGTTGGCGAAACCGAGATTCTGAACAACGTCCGCCTCTCGATCTATGGCGAACGGGAAAGCATCGATTATGGTAACGGGGTTACAGTCAGCCGGGAGTTCGATGACAGCAC
>NZ_JBXWSB010000138.1:0-10601 GCF_059613205.1 Ruegeria sp. BHSB064 | reverse complement strand
CGTCGAGACTACGTGTGTCGATCACCGGAAATGTCAGTCTCGAAGACATTTCAACCTTGTTTACAACCATCGCCAGCCATCAATCGGAGGCCGCATGAGCGCGCTTATCGTTGCCGGAACCGACACGGGCGTCGGAAAAACCGTTTTTTCCGCCGGTCTGGCAGCGGCTCTGAATGCCCGGTATTGGAAACCCGTTCAATCGGGTCTGGAAGATGCGACGGACACGGAAACCGTTCTCAACTTGTCAGGTGCGGAAGTTCTACCTGAAGCCTATCGCCTGAACATGCCCGCCTCACCTCATTTGTCTGCGGAAGATATGGGTGTTGAAATTGATCTGTCGCGCCTTGCTTTGCCGCAGATTGACGGGCCCGTGGTCGTTGAAGGGGCAGGGGGTCTGATGGTGCCGCTGAACCGCAAGTCCTACTATCTGGACCTGATCGCGCAATGGCAGGCTCCGGTGGTTCTGGTGGCCCGCACCGCGCTGGGAACGATCAATCACACCACATTGTCCCTGATGGCCTTGCGTAGCGCTGGATGTGAGGTCGTGGGAGTGGCCTTTGTTGGCGACCCAGAGCCGGATGTCGAGCAGACCATCGTTGAGATGAGCAATGTGCGCCACCTTGGGCTTCTTCCGGTTCTCAGCGACTTAACACAGCAGAGCCTGACAGATGCATTTTCGGCCATAGACGTTACGACCATTCGGAGGTTCCTGTGACCCCGCTTGAGTTTGACGCCCACCACCTGTGGCACCCATATACCAACGTGGCCAATCCGGGCGCGATGCACCTGATCGACCGGGCCGAGGGTGTTTATCTGTACCGGGAGGACGGCGTGAAGATGATCGACGCCATGTCCTCGTGGTGGTGTGCAATACACGGCCACAAGCACCCTGCGATCACATCTGCGATGCAGAACCAGTTGGAGAAGATGCCCCATGTGATGTTCGGGGGGTTAACCCACCACCCGGCCATAGATCTGGGGCGCAGGATGGTTGACATGCTGCCGGACGGTTTGGACCGCATTTTCTACTGCGACAGTGGCTCGGTCTCGGTCGAAGTTGCTATGAAGATGGCGGTGCAATACCAAATGGCCCATGGCCGCACCGGCAAGTTCGAGTTCGCTACCATTCGGGGCGGTTATCACGGCGACACGTGGAAGGCGATGAGCGTCTGCGACCCGGTTAACGGTATGCACGGGTTGTTTCGCGGGGCTTTGTCGATCCAGCACTTCCTGCCGCGCCCCTCAGTAAAGCTGAATGATGAATGGCCAATGGATCCGGCGCTGAATGGTTTAGAGCCGCTGGAACGGTTGCTTGCCGAGAAGGGCGACCAGCTTGCGGCCCTGATCCTAGAGCCTGTGGTTCAGGGCGCAGGAGGAATGTACTTTTATCATCCCGAATGGCTGCGCGGCGCGCGCGCCTTGTGCGATGCCCATGACGTTCTGATCATCTTTGATGAAATCGCGACCGGCTTTGGCCGGACCGGTAAGCTTTTCGCCGTGGATCACGCAGGCGTCACGCCTGATATTATTTGTTTGGGCAAGGCACTGACCGGGGGTCATATCTCGTTTTCAGCCTCAGTAACCAGCAAGCAGGTGGCGCATGGCATCGGCAACAGCGAGGCCGGGGTGTTCATGCACGGCCCGACTTATATGGCCAACCCTCTTGCCTGTGTTGCGGGCTCAGCCAGCTTGGGCTTGCTGGCCGAAGGACACTGGGAACGCCAGGTGGCCGACATCGAAAACCAGATGCGCTCCGAGCTGGAGCCAGCCCGCGTTTCGCCCGGCGTAGCGGATGTCAGGGTCTTTGGTGCCATCGGTGTTATCGAAATGAAGGATACGGTCGATCCTTCTGTCGCCCATCGGCTGGCACCCAAGACCGGAGTGTGGCTGCGCCCCTTTGCACGCAATATTTATTGTATGCCCCCTTACATCATCTCTGCTGATCAGCTCAGTCAGGTCACGAGCGCAATGGTCGCACTGGCCGGGGGGCAGGGATGAAATACAGGTGGCTGGAACAATCAGACGACGGTACTCTGATCCTTGTGTTCGGGGGTTGGGCGCTTGGTGCAGCACCGTTCCAGGGCCTGACCGGTGACGCGTCTGTTTTGCTGATTGATGACTATACCCGGCTTGATGATCCACTACCTGATTTGACAGGGTTTGACCGTGTCGAGATGCTCGCGTTTTCCTTTGGTGTCGCATCCGCTGCGCATTGGTTGGCCGACACTTCATTTCGTCCTGACCGGTTGGTGGCTGTCAGCGGCACTCTGCACCCAACCTGTACAGAGCGGGGTATAGCGCCCGATATGATCCGGGCCACGGCCGATCAACTGACGACCTCCAGCTTTGCCAAATTTTGCCGCCGCGCGGGCTTGCGCGGCAAGGCTCCGGAACTGAACGTTACAGCCGCGCAAAAAGAGCTTCATTCGGTGATTCAACGCGGATCGGCACCGGACCCTAGGTTTGACCTTGTGTGGATACCCGAGCGTGACCGTGTCATTCCAACAAAGGCGCAAGAGGCTGCTTGGGCTACAGCCTCAGGTGAAGTCAGGTCGATCGTCGGGCCCCATGTTCCATTCCAAGCAGGTCAGACCTGGGCGGAGTGGCTGTCATGACCGTGCAACTCGCGGATAAGGTGCAACGAAGCTTCAGCAGAAGCTTTGAAACCTATCACGACACAGCCAGTCAACAGGCTTGGGTGGCCGAAAAACTGGTTTCTGAACTCTGCCGCGTCGGTGCGCCGGGTCAGTTTCACACAACGTTTGAAATGGGCTGTGGTACCGGGCACCTGACCAGAATGCTGCGGCAAAACTTCGATCTTCCCGATTTCATCGTGAACGACATCGCGCCACAAGCCCAAGTGACGGCAGAGGCCGAAGCAGCAGCATTCATCTCAGGCGACGTGCGCTCGGTGCAATGGCCCGATCAGATTGATCTGGTCGCCTCGGCCTCGATGATCCAGTGGATGGAAGACCCGGCCGGGTTTTTGCAGCAGGCAGTCGATGCCTTGGCCCCAGGTGGTTGGTTGGCCATTTCAGGATTTGGACCGCAGCAATATCAAGAGTTGTCCCGCATCGGATCAACTGCACACGCACCCGGCCTTTGCGAAGCCCGCTCTTTAGTCGCAGCTGTCGAAGGGTCGATGCAGGTTCTGGCCGCTGGAGAATGCATCCGGCCATCTTTCTTCAAAACACCAAGGGACGTTTTAAAATATCTGCGCAGAACCGGGGTGAATGGGCGTGCAAAAGGGACATGGACCAAGTCCACTCTGGCTCGGTTTGAAGAAGACTATGTGCGAAATTTTGGAACGGCCAACGGGGTGTCTTTGACATATCACCCGATCTGGATTGTCGCTCAAAAGCGTTAGGCGCCTATTCTGCGACAACAAGATCAATTTCGTTTGCAGACAACATCTGGCGGATATCCTCTGACGGGCAGGTGTCCGTAAAGAACAGATTGATCTGTCTGGCAGAGTCCAAAGTGACCGGCGCGCGCTTGCCCAGCTTTTCTCCGTCAGCGACCACAATGCGAACCTGCGCATTCTGAGCGGCGATACGCGCCAGGTTGGCCTCCTGCAGATCATGTAGCATAAAGCCGGACTCTGCATTGACTGCTCCGACCGACAGAACAGCAAAGCGGACATTCAGACGTTTGATAAGGTCCTGTGCCTCTACGCCAAACGCGCCACCGTCATGGGGGCGCAGCTCACCGCCTGCCATGAACACCCGATTGTTGTTCCGGGATGCCAGGGTCTGGGCAACAAAAACAGAATTCGTCACCACAAACAGGTTGTTATGATCGCACAGCGCCTGCGCCACATAAGCTGTGGTCGAGCCAATATCCAGAAAGACCGAATCTCCATCGCTAATGACCTCGGCCACTGCTTTGGCAAGCTTTTCCTTGGCGTCAACTTTCTTGTCCAGTCGGCTTTCCAGTGACGGCTCGAGGATGTCCTCCAACAGGTGGACGCCGCCATGAACCTTGCGCACAATTCCGCGTTCCTCGAGATTTCGCACATTGCGCCGAATGGTCTCCAGGGTAACGCCCAACTCATTCGCCAAGATGCTTACGCGACAGGATCCGCCTGTGCGGAACAGCGCGCGCAGAATCTCTTCTTCTCGTTGGTTGGTGGTTTTAAGGTTCATGTTTTTCGCTCTGACAATCCCGTCATACGGGAGGTTCAGAGATACCACAACACCCACAGAAAGCAACATTACGCCAAGATATAGCTGAAAAATTGAACGAAGATTTTAATTCATGTGGCTTAACGTGGTTTTTATTGACACAAAACCCCACAGTGTGCTCGTCTGTGTTCAATACCACCGATTCATCAAAAAAATCACGACAGGGAGAAGGTGTTATGAAATGCAAACTGGGACTTTCGGCATTTGCACTTGCAGCTGCCACGTCAGCTTGGGCGGTAGAATCTTCTGACCCGATCAAGCTTACGCTACACGACTGGTCCGGTCAGTTGATCAATACCAAAATCATGGGTTCGATCCTTGAAGAAGCCGGTTACAATGTCGAATACGTTCAAGCCGACTACATTGCCCAATTCGCTGGCCTAAAAACGGGCGACCTGCATCTGGCAATGGAAATCTGGGAAACAACCGGGCGCGAGGCATTGGATGAGGCAACGGCTTCGGGCAATGTTGTCAACGTCGGGGAAACTGGCCTGATGGCGATCGAAGAGTGGTGGTATCCCAGCTATATGAAAGAGCGTTGTCCGGGGCTGCCAAACTGGGAAGCCCTGCGCGACTGTGCGGAAGAATTCGCCACCGCTGAAACCGCACCCAGCGGACGTTACGTCGGCGGGCCCGTAACCTGGGGTGGCTTTGACGAAGAACGTGTCGAAGCTCTGGAGCTAGATTTCGAGGTGGTACATGCGGGTACTGACGCAGCCTTGTTTGCCGAGCTTGAATCCGCCTATCAGCGGCAGGACCCGATCGTTCTGTGGGTTTATGTGCCGCATTGGGCGCCGGCCAAGTATGAGGGCGAATTCGTAGAATTCCCGCCATTTTCGGCCGAATGCTATAGCGATCCTTCGGTCGGTGTGAATCCCAACATGGCTTATGATTGCGGCAAGCCGCGTGGGCCAATCTGGAAGGCCGCCTGGTCCGGCCTACAGGAAAAATGGCCCGGTGCTTATGACATCATCGAGGCTTACAATATCAACAACGACGAAATGAGCGCGATGGTCGGCAAAGCCGATCTGGATGGCGTGGAAATTGACAGTGTTGTTTCGGAGTGGATGGAGACCAACAAAGACCGCTGGTCGGGTTGGATCTCTAAATAATCCACTGGCCAGAGCGGGCCTTTCGCTCTCTCGGACCGCTCTGGCCCTTTTTTTTTATTTTTGCCGGACCTCTCTGATGCCTCCCAAGACAAAATTGTCCTGCCGCAACGTTTGGAAACTATACGGTCCAAACGCCGAAGCGCTGTTGAAGAAAAATCCAAATCCTTCAGCGGATGACATCCGAGACGCGGGTGTGATAGGCGCTGTGCGCAATGCCAATATCGACATCGCGGAAGGTGAGATTTTTATCATTATGGGGTTGTCGGGGTCGGGGAAATCGACTTTGGTTCGCTGCCTGTCGCGATTGATCGAACCCACAAGTGGCGAGGTCATTTTTGACGACGCTGATCTGCTGCGAGCGAACGAAAAAGAACTGATCGAAATTCGACGCCACAAGATGGGCATGGTGTTCCAGCATTTTGCTCTGCTACCGCATCTGACCGTTTTGCAGAACGTAATGTTCCCTTTGACCATACAGGCCACGCCCAAAGCCGAAGCTGAAACCAAGGCGCGGGAAGTGGTGGAACTGGTTGGTCTGAAAGGACGCGAGGACTACTATCCGCGTGAACTGTCCGGCGGTCAGCAGCAGCGCGTCGGCATCGCCCGCTCGCTGGTTACAGAACCCGACCTGTGGTTTCTGGATGAGCCGTTTTCGGCCCTCGATCCATTGATCCGGCGCGAGATGCAGGACGAGTTTCTGCGGCTTCAGGAACGCCTGCACAAGACCATCGTTTTCATCACTCATGACTTTGAAGAGGCCGTCCGCCTGGCAGACCGCATTGCCATCATGAAAGATGGTGAAGTGATTCAGATCGCCACTCCGGAAGAGCTGGTGATGCACCCCGCCACGGAATATGTGGCTGAATTCACGCGACATATCCCGCGTTCGAAGGTTCTGACCGTCGGCGGCGTCATGACCCCCGGCGCCGTTGGTGAAGGAGAGCCTATTGCGCAATCTGCCCGCGTTTCTGACGTGGCCGAACGCATCATCGCCGCCGATGCACCGATCCCCGTTGTGGATGCTGAAGGGCAGCCTGTGGGCGCGATTGATCGCAAAGCTGTTGCGCATGTGCTGTTCGGCGACGGAGACGCGGCATGATCCGGTTGAACCGGGCGCAGGCCATTGCTCTGGCCCTTGTTCTGATCACAATCGTGCTTGGGTACTATGGCCGCGATCTGGGCAAAGCGCTGGATGCGCGTTGGCTGACCAAATTCCCTTCGGCCTGGGTGATCCCGTTTAAGACCTATATTTCCTCGGCGATGACATGGCTGATCGAGGATGCTGCCATCGGGCCGGTCTCGTTTACTGATGTGACCCGCGCCATCGCGTGGCTGATTGAGCAGCCGTATAATCTGGTTCTGGCCCTGCTGGCCGACGGGTTTGTCAGCGGTCAGGGCAATGACGCGCAGGTCATCCTGCCTGCGATCAGCTGGATCGTAGTGATTACTGCTGTCATCGCTCTGGGCCAGTATTGCCGCGATTGGGCACTGGCCGCTCTGGTCGGGGCGTGTTTCATCTATCTGGCTGTCTTCGGTCAATGGGACAGCGCGATGGTCACGCTGGCCTCGGTCCTGATCGCGGTGCCGATTGGTGCCGGTGGAGGGCTGCTGTTAGGCATCCTCGCCTATCGCCATCCGCTGTTCGAAAAGATCATCTCGCCCATTCTGGACCTGATGCAGACGATCCCGATCTTTGCCTATCTGGTGCCGATCCTGTTCATGTTCGGCTTTGGCCCGATCTCGGCCTTGGTCGCAACGATCATCTATGCCACGCCGCCGATGGTGCGGATCACGACGCTGGCCTTGAAGGGTGTCGACCCCGAGATCCTCGATTTCGGTCGTATGGCCGGCACAACCCAGCGGCAGTTGATGTGGCGGGTGCTGGTGCCCTCGGCCAGTCACAGCCTGATGGTGGGCGTCAATCAGGTGATCATGCTGACGCTGAACATGGTCATCATCGCCTCGATGATAGGGGCCGGAGGGCTGGGCTTTGACGTCCTCGCCGCGCTGCGCCGTCTGGACATTGGGGCTGGGTTCGAGGCTGGGATCGCCATCGTGGTTCTGGCTATCGCTGTTGATCGGCTCAGCCAGGCATTTGCCGAGCGCATGGGGCAGGTTCATCATGAACAACCGGGTTCTTGGGTGGCTCGGCATCGCCGGACGGTGCTGGTTCTGATCCTGTTGGTGGTGACATGGGTGCTGGGCCAGTTCTCGCCGCTGCTGTTAGAGTATCCCGACAGCCAGACCATCACCACGGGTGCATTCTGGGACAACACCGTTGAGTACTTGAACGTCAATTATTTTGATGTGTTCGAGGCGATCAAGGTCTTCTTCCTCACATGGTTCATGATCCCGATAAAAACGGTCCTGCTGGGCATCCCGTGGCCATGGGCCATTGCGATGCTGACCTTGTTGGGCTGGCACTCGGGTGGCTGGCGTCTGGCGCTGCTGTGCGGAGGGATGGCCTCGTTGATCCTTGTGTCGGGTCTGTGGTCCAAGGCAATGGTGACGGTCTATCTGTGTGGAGCCTCGGTCATTCTGGCAACGCTGATTGGAGTGCCTTTGGGTGTTTTGGCGGCACTGAACAAACGCGCCGGAGCAGTGATCAACTTGCTGATCGACACGCTGCAAACCCTACCCAGCTTTGTTTATCTGATCCCCGTTGTGATGCTGTTCCGGGTCGGAGACTTCACAGCGCTGATCGCCATCGTCCTTTATGCGCTGGCCCCAGCGGTGCGTTACGCCGCCCATGGTGTGCGCTCGGTCAGCGAGGAACTGATCGAGGCCGGTTTGGTTTCCGGCTGCACCCGCACGCAATTGCTGCGCCATATCCGTTTGCCGATGGCACTGCCCGAGATCCTGTTGGGCATCAACCAGACGATCATGCTGGCCCTGTCGATGCTGGTCATCACCGCGCTCGTTGGTACGCGCGATCTGGGGCAAGAGGTCTATATCGCCCTGACCAAGGCCGACACAGGCAGAGGTCTGGTCGCTGGTTTGGCCATCGCGTTCATTGCCATCATTGCTGACCGGCTGATCAATGCAAGCGCCCGTCAGGCCCGCATCCGCTTTGGACTGGAGAGCTAACATGAGCCAATCCGATCTCATGACCCGCATCCGCGATCTGTCGATCTGGCACGGAGAGATTGAGGCCACCCCTCTGACAGGGGGCATAACCAATGTGAACTACCGAGTCACGGATAACAGTGGGTCCTATGTGGTGCGTGTGGGGGATGACATCCCGCTGCATCAAGTTATGCGGTTCAACGAACTTGCCGCCAGCAAAGCCGCCCATGCGGCGGGTTTGTCGCCAGCGGTTGTACATTCGTCAGGCGATCTGACGGTGCTAGAGTTCATCGAAAGCCGCACACTGACCGAGGGAGATGTCCGCAACCCGGATATGCTGCCGCGCGTGCTGGAATTGGTGAAGGCGTGCCATACCGAGGTGCCGAAGCACCTGCGCGGCCCATCGCTGGTGTTCTGGGTGTTCCACGTCATCCGCGACTATGCCGCGACACTCACTGAACGTGGCAGTTCTCATGCAGCGTTGATCCCTGATCTTGTTGAAGCAGGAGCTTTGCTGGAACGAGAGGCCGGGCCGTATGACATGGTGTTTGGCCATAACGATTTGTTGTGTGGCAATTTTCTGGACGACGGCACCCGCTTGTGGCTGATTGACTTCGACTACGCCGGGTTCAATTCGCCCCTGTTCGATTTGGGCGGGCTGGCTTCAAACAATGGTCTTTCCCCTGATCAGGAAGACTGGGTGCTTGAGACTTATTTCCAAGCCCCAGTCAATGATGACCTCCGCCATCGTTACACGGCGATGAAATGCGCCTCGCTGCTACGCGAAACCATGTGGAGCATGGTGTCCGAGATCACATCGGATATCGACTTTGACTATGCGGCCTACACCGCTGAAAACCTCGCGCGGTTCCGCGCGGCCCTGAACGATTTCAAAAATACCTGAGGACAGACATGACCGACCTTCCGACAACAGCCAAAGCCGTCATTATCGGCGGCGGGATCATCGGCTGCTCGACCGCCTATCACCTGGCCAAACTGGGCTGGACCGACACGGTGCTGCTGGAACGCAAAAAGCTGACCTCGGGCACTACATTCCATGCGGCAGGACTGGTGGGGCAGCTGCGCTCGAACGCCAATATCACACAGCTGCTGGGTTACTCGGTCGATCTGTACAACAAGATCGAAGAAGAAACGGGTCTTGGCACCGGTTGGAAGATGAACGGTGGTTTGCGCCTTGCCTGTAATGAGGAACGCTGGACCGAGGTGAAACGTCAGGCCACCACCGCGCATTCGTTCGGCCTGGACATGCAATTGCTGACACCGTCTGAGGCGCAGGAGCTGTGGCCGCTGATGGATGTTTCGGACGTGATCGGAGCGGCTTATCTGCCGACCGATGGTCAGGCGAACCCTTCGGACATCACGCAGGCACTGGCCAAGGGCGCGCGCATGGCCGGGGCGAAGATTTTCGAGGACACAAAAGTTACCGATATCGAGATCGAAGACGGTAAGATCCGCGCGGTGATCACGGAACATGGCCGTATCGAATGCGAAAAAGTAATTTGCTGCGCCGGTCAGTGGACCCGCACCTTTGCCGGACGCTTTGGTGTCAACGTGCCGCTGGTGCCGATGGAGCATCAGTACATGGTCACCGAACCTTTTGATGTCCCTTCGAACCTGCCGACGCTGCGCGATCCGGATCGCCTGACCTATTACAAGGAAGAGGTCGGCGGGCTGGTCATGGGCGGCTATGAACCCAACCCGATCCCCTGGGCCACCAAGGGCATTCCGCAGGGCTTCCACTACACCTTGCTCGACAGTAATTTCGACCATTTCGAACAGTTGATGGAACTGGCGCTGGGGCGTGTGCCCGCTTTGGAAAATGCCGGCGTCAAGACGCTGACCAACGGGCCAGAAAGCTTTACCCCGGACGGCAACTTCATCATCGGCGAAGCGCCCGAGTTGAACAACTTCTTCGTTGGCGCAGGCTTCAACGCCTTCGGCATTGCCGCTGGTGGTGGCGCGGGCATGGCACTGGCCGAATGGGTCCACAAGGGAGAACCTCCGTTCGACCTTTGGTCCGCCGATATCCGCCGCTTTGGTCGCCCGCATTTCGACACCGATTGGGTGCGCACCCGGACCGTCGAAGCCTATGGCAAGCATTACACAATGGGCTGGCCGCACGAGGAACATGACTCGGGTCGTCCCTGCCGCAAGTCGCCACTGTATGACACGCTGAAATCGCAGGGCGCGTGTTTTGGTGAGAAACTGGGTTGGGAAC
>NZ_JBXWSB010000137.1:0-10648 GCF_059613205.1 Ruegeria sp. BHSB064 | reverse complement strand
TGAGCGCGCTGGAAGCCGGCCTTGATCTTGTCACCCAAGGTCGGGAGTCCATCGCTATTTTGCGTCAAATTGCAAACTTGAGCGGCGCGGCGTTTCAGAAATCTTGCGGATGCTTTCAATTGCTCCAACAGACAACAAAGACAGTCATGAAAGCAAAGGAGATCACTTTTTTGAACAAAAAAACTGTACAGATGTCCAAAAAATTGTTCCAATTCCTGTGCGTCACACTTTTTCGAAGCCGTGGCACCGAGATTTTTGGGAGGAAATCGTGAAGCAAAACAAGCTTGAAAAACTGCAAAAATCATTCAGCGCGGGGAATCTGTCGCGCCGCGCGTTTATGCGTCAGAGCGCGGCGCTGGGCGTGATGGTCGCCGCGCCATTGGCTTTGGGTGCGCGTCATGCCGCAGCACAATCCGCAGAAAGCTACGACTACATTGTCATCGGAGCGGGGGCAGCTGGATGTGCACTGGCGGCGCGACTGTCCGAAGACGCGGACAAATCCGTGTTGGTGTTAGAGGCTGGACCTGCGGATGAAAACCAGTTCATTCATATTCCGGCAGCCTTCCCCAATCTGTTCCTGAGCGATCTTGATTGGGGCTACACCACGGTCCCGCAGGACCATTCAGACGGAAAGGTTTTCTACAGCCCACGCGGCAAGGTTTTTGGCGGGTCTACTTCTATCAATGCGATGATCTACAAGCGGGGTAACCCTGCCTGTTTCGATGATTGGGGTAAGGACAATCCGGGTTGGAGCTATGAAGACCTGCTGCCGATCTTCAAAAGGTCCGAAAACAATGAGCGCGGTGCCGACGAACACCACGGGGTTGGCGGGCCTTGGAATGTAGCGGACCAGCGCGACCCGAATGTGCTCAGCCAGGCGATGGTCAAAGCAGCGTTAGAAGCGGGTTACGCAGAACGCACCGATTTCAATGAAGGCAGGGAACAGGAAGGGTTTGGTCTGTATCAGGTCACCCAGCAGGGCGGATTCCGTCAATCGACCGCAGGCGCGTTTCTGCATCCTGCGCTGGAACGCGACAACATCGTGATCCAAGCCGAAGCCCATGTTCAAAATCTGATCATCGAAGACAGCCGCTGTACGGGTGTACGTTTCAAGGCGGGTGATGACTTACTTGACGTAAAAGCTGATGCGGAAGTGATCTTATCGGCAGGTGCTTATGGATCCCCGCAGATCATGCTTTTGTCCGGCATTGGTCCCAAGGCCGAGTTGGAGGCGCTGGGCATAAACGTCGTGCACGACCTTCCAGGCGTCGGCAAGAACCTGCAGGATCATTACATGGCCCCGGTTGCCTTCGAGTGCACTCAGCCGGTGACGCTGGCCCATGCGACGGACGAAGCCCAAGGTGCGCTTTTGATGGAGAAAGGAATGGGGCTTTTGACCTCGAATATCGGTGAGGCGGGGGGCTACCTGACGGTTATGGATGACGCACCTGCACCGGACCTGCAATTCCACTTCGCGCCCACTTGGTTCATATCTGATGGGGCTGGAAACCCCAACGACGGGTCCGAAGGGTTCACGTTGCTTCCGGGGGTCGTGGGAACACGGTCGGCAGGTGAACTGACGTTGGCCTCCGGCAACCCGGCAGACAAACCCAACATCAATCCAAATGTCTTTGCGGATGAGAAAGACCTTGATGTGATGGTCGAAGGCGTGAAGATCGCGCGTAAGATCTTGATGTCGCCTGCCATGGATGAATTCCGAGGCGCGGAACGCTTCCCCGGGGCCGATGTGCAGTCGGATGAAGACATACGCGCCTGGATTCGTGGCAATGTACAGACGATCTATCATCCGGTGGGCACTTGTAAGATGGGCTCGGATGATATGGCGGTCGTTGATGCGGAACTGAAAGTGCATGGGATAGCTGGATTGCGCGTTGCCGATGCCTCGATCATGCCGAAAATCACAAACGGCAACACCCAGGCACCATGTGTAATGATAGGTGAAAAAGCGTCAGATCTGATCCGCGCATAAACGGAAAGGCCCACTCCCACGGATGGGCCTGAGTTTTCAAGGAAGTAACGAATGCCCGGGAAAGTGATGGATCAGCTTTTGCGAATGTCCGAACTAAGGGATCAAGCGGGCAGACGCCATCGGATGAGTGAAGTGTTTGCGGATGAATGAAGGTGCTTCAATAAACAAAATAGCGGATCGCAAAAGCCAAAAGCTCCGCAAGCGAGATGCGAAAAAGCGCGAGATTGCCGACAGCGCAATCAACGCTCTTAAGATCTACGGCTATGCGCGTACCACGCTGCGCGACATCGCAGCCCATTCGGGTATGTCGCTCGGCAGCCTGCACTACTATTTTGAAGACAAAGACGAATTACTGGTGTTCTGTGTCCGCCGATACAAAATGCATTTTGTGGAATTGATGGCTTCGGCCGTCAAAGGGATCGATGCGCCGGATAAGGCGATGAAGGCGTTTTGCCATGCGCTTGCAGAAACGATCCAGCAGGAGGCGGAATTGCATAGGCTTTGGTACGACATTCGCAATCAAGCCATGTTTGACGAAACCTTCGTGCCGGTTGTGACAGAAATCGAAGAGCTTTTGATCGGAATGATGTCACCGTTGGTGCAGGATCGCGCGGCACAAGAGATACTTTACATGCGCCTTGATGGAACCTTTCGGTTCCTTTTGCAGAGAAACCTGGAGGGGCCTCGGATGTCAGTTAAAGACATGCGCTCCGTTTTCTATTCCGCCGCTACCGCTTCAGCGGTTTGAGGTTTTCACTATGCGCGTGAACAACGCCGATGTCTTGGGAGAGTTAAACCCATTTTTGTGATGGGTCTTCTGGACGGCGGTTACGTTAATCAACATCGGATTTCTAACAAGATCAGCATGGACCAATTCAAGCCCGGACTCTACCCGTTTCAGCAGTTCGGGGAACTCCTTGGAGCAACTGTACCGCAGACTCTGTGCAATGCCTTTGCGGCGGCACAGCTCGGTAATGTTGTCCTTGTCCTTCAAGCCGCTTGGAAAGATCCTGATCTTCTCTTCGGCTGATTACTGTTTGCGCGCCGCGCGGCGTCAGTCTCAGATCACAGTTTCGCCGTGGCAGCTTGGTTCTGGATTACTTTTAACCTCAGACACTTGGCGGTTGCGATTTGCCAGCAACCCTCTCTTCTCAAATTGACATAAACTGTCCGATCAGCGCTGAGGTCAGACACACACATGGGTGAATGACTTTCGCGTTGCCACAAAGGAGAAACACCGTTGGTTTTGCAAAGCGGAAGAGTCACCGCGAGGTGCGTGGGCGAAATACCTGAAAGTAGAAGTGGTCAAAATTGATTTCACAAAGCGCTGGTGGCCAAAGAGGATAGCTCAAAATCGAAATCATCGCTGTATTGGGCGCTGAGGAAATCCACGAACCGTTTGTGAAATTGTCGCGTGTGTTCATGGGCCAGACGGTCTGCAAGCGCAACGTCTCGGATTCGGATCGCGTTGATCATGCCCTGATGCTCGGGGCCCAACAGTGTATCTGTGGCCGAAGATTGAATGTAATCGAAATGCATGTGAAGAATGCGACGACCTTCGTCCAAAAGCTGGCCGTATGCGCGGGCTAAGTACGTGTTTTTGCCTGCTGCGGCGATCGTCATGTGGAAGTCGCGATTGCTGGCAGACATCGCCAAGTAATCATTGTCAATGCAGGCTTGGTCAAAAGCATGCGCTTTTTCCTCCATCAACTCGATCTCACTGTCCAATCGGTTCTTCGCGGCCAGTCTGGTGTTGATCCTTTGCAGGAAATCCAGAGCTTCGACATAACGGGGGAACTCGGTCAAATTGATCGGCGCAACAAGCGTAGATCGATTTGACAGCATAACCACCAACCCCTCGGCAGACAGCCGGACAAGCGCTTCGCGGACAGGCGAGCGAGACATGGCGAACCGTTCTGAAAGACCGGTTTCATCCAGTGGCATCCCGGGTTGCAGTGCAAGTGAGAGTATCTCGCGCTTGAGCGTCTCGTAGACGTATTTCGACCCGCCTCCTTTGGGGCGTTTCTTCATATCCATCTGTTTTTCTGACACTTTCAACTCTCCCAGAGCGGAATGGAGAACCTATACGGGTTTTCTGGTGCCTTAACAATTTTATTGATTTGTCGGTTTTGCGTCGACAATCAGTTTGCAGACAAAGAAAGAAGACGGTCTTTCAGGATAAAACTCGCATTGGCTAAACCCGTGTTGGTCGCAACGGCCGGTAAGTCGACCGAAGTTGAGACTGCGCCATTCGCATTATGAAAGTCGTTGTGATGCGATGGTTGAATGGGCACCAAGTCTTGCCGCTGACGCTGCCATCGCCGCGGGATGTTGAGCCCATTCTCTGGTCGATCGCCTTATGGTTCGGGCGTCTCCCTGAAACGCCACTGGTCGGCATCCCGCTACAGAAAGGGCTGAACTTTCGCGAACTGGGTCTGTCAAATTGTCAGAATTTCAGCCGCATCAACCACGCGATCAAGCTCAAGGGAACTCAGTTGAGGGTCTGAGTCGACGGCGGATGTTTCTCAAACACTCTTTTTGATCTGGCCATCCGTGTGTCTTTGCTCATTGCACATCCCGGCCTCTCTTCCAGACGCGTTTCTGAGCTTGCGAATCTTGTCGACATATTACCGACACTATGCGAAATGTGCGGTATGAAAATGAGCGCGATCAAATTCCCGCTGGATGGGCACAGCCTTGTTCCCGCATCGCGGGGCAAGCCGACCCCGTGGGTCTGTTCGCGCGAGTGTGACAATAAACGGGTGATTCCCCGTGCTAACCCACCGCAATTCCAGGGCTTGAGCGCCGATCCTCTGAAACTGAACAATCTTGTGTGGCAGGGCGATCCGGATGACGAGCGGCTAAGCCAATTGGTTGAACAGACCTGGTCGCTGGACACGCTGCTAACCGACGTTGTGGCAAGCCAGACAGCACGCAAAAACCGTGAAGCACGCCCAGACCGCTCACGCAAACCACCAACTATATGCGCCGAGGCGACGCGTGCCCTGCCGTCGAGCGACGCGGATGCCTACGGTAAAATGAAAAAAGGACTTAAGAAATGAGTTTCAATGTCAAACTCTCGGGTGTGATGCCCGCGCTCGTCACGCCGTTTGGGGCGGATGGTAAGATCAACTTTTCCGCCTTTGAAAACCTGCTGACTCATTTCCGCGACGCAGGCGTGACCGGCTGGGTGCCGAATGGCTCGACCGGAGAATACTTCAGCCAGTCCACCGAGGAGCGCCGTCAGGTGCTGCAATTCGTGAAGGACTTTGCAAACGACGATGAAGTGCTGATCGCGGGAACCAACGCCCCTGCCACCCGCGAAGTGATCGAACAGACCGCGATGGCAAAAGAGATTGGTTATGACAACGTGTTGCTGGCGCCTCCGTTCTACACGCGTCCCATGCAGGAGGAACTGATCCAGCACTACGAAACCGTTCTGGCCGAAGTTGATGTGAACCTTGTGCTGTATAGCTATCCGCTCAAGGACGGTGCCGATATCTCATTCGAGTTGATGGATCATTTCGCGGACAACCCGCGTGTTATCGGAATCAAGGAAAGCTCGGGCGTGTTGCAGCGGGCGATCGATATTGCTTCGCGCTATGAGGGCAAGATCCAGTTGATTTCGGGCTCGGACGACATCGCGCTGGACTTCATGTTCTGGGGCGCAGAAAGCTGGATCTGTGGACCATCGAATTGCATGGCCAAGGCCTGCTGCGAGTTGGATCGTCTGTATAAGGCGGGCAACCTGGTCGAGGCCAAGGATCTGATGAAAAAGCTGTACCGCGCGATGAACATTCTCGAAAGCGGTAAGTTCGTGCAGAAGATCAAGTTTGGCGCTAAACTTCAGGGGTTGGACGTTGGCGAATGCCGTGCGCCGCTGGGTCCGTTGACCGACTCGGAAAAGGCCGAATTTACTGAGGCCATGCAGCCCATTCTGGCAATGTAAACCCTGCGCGGGGTGAAGGCCGGTTCCGGCCTTCCCTTGCCCTTTCAAGGTGCCATCTGGTGCAACAGGATCAGTCCAAACACTGCGTTGTTGTCGGGGCCGGTGTCATCGGGGCGGCCATCGCCTATGAGCTGCAAAAACGCGGCTCACGGGTCACGCTGATCGACGCAGACGCGCCCGGTCGCGGGGCGTCTTACGGCAACATGGCGTCGATTGCGGTGACGGAATTCATGCCGGTCTCGCGCCCATCGGTCTGGCGGCAGACGCCGGGTTGGCTTCTGCATCCCGAAGGTCCGATACGCGTTTCTCCGGCTTATGCGCCGCGCCTGATCCCTTGGTTTGCGCGGTTCTTCTGGGCGGGGCGGCCATCGAAATTGCGCCAGCTTGAGGCGCAAGGCGCGGTCCTCTGCCATCGATCTCTGGCCGACACCAAGCAGCTGCTGGCCGAGCTGCGCCTGTCCGACGATCTCAGCAGTACGGGCTGTCTGTCGCTCTATGCCAGCGAGGCCGAATTTGCCGCCGACCGTGAGCGCTTGGAAATGCTGGATCGTCACGGTTTTAGCTATGAGGTACTGGACCGCGATGCTCTGCATGATCTGGAGCCCGAGATCGCCGAGGTCATCCAAAAGGCTGTTCTGTTGCCCGACAATCGAACGGTGCGAGACCCCTATGCAATCGTTACCCGGCTGGTTGATGCGTTCGTCAGTCTGGGTGGTCAGGTTCAACGCGGCAAGGTCAATGGTTTTGCGCGCGCCGAGCGGATCACGGGTGTGCTGCTTGAAGATGGTCAATTGCTTAAGGCGGATCAGGTCATTCTTGCTGCCGGTGCCTTTACAGCCCGATTGTCCAAACACTTGGGTGAGCCGATCCCACTTGAGACCGAGCGTGGCTATCACACGCAGATCAATGCGCCTGGAATTTCCCTGGATCATTCGATTATCTGGCCAGCCATGGCGTTCATGGTCTCGCCTACGGCCGGTGGCATCCGCGTCGGCGGTACGGTCGAGATGGCCGGTCTGGACGCGGCCCCGGATTGGCGGCGTTCAAAAATCACTGTTAAGCGTGCGCGCCAGGCGTTGCCTAACCTGCGGCTGGAAGAGATTAGCGAATGGATGGGCCATCGCCCCGCGTTTCCGGATACTGTGCCGGTCATGTCCGCCTCAGCCAAAGTTCCGGGGGTTTACTATGCTACCGGCCATGGTCACTTGGGGCTGACATACGCTGCGACCACAGCCAAACTGATGGGGCAGCTTATTGCTGGTGAGACACCCGATCTCGACATGAATCCCTATCGGGTTGACCGATTTTAACGCCGATGAAGGAGCGGACCATGACCGAAAAGACATGCCTTATCATTGGTGGCGGGCGCGGAATGGGCGCGGCCACTGCACGCGAAATGCACGCACGGGGTTATAAACTTGCGCTGATGTCGCCGTCGGAATCCTGCGAGCTGCTGGCACAAGAACTGGACGGCGTTGCCCATCGTGGCAAAGCCGAGAACTCTGCCGATACCCAAGCCGCCTTTGATCTGGCGATGTCCACCTATGGTCGCATCGACGCCTGCCTGATCCATGTGGGCGGCCCGCCCAAGGGCGATCTGTTGGAAATCCCCGAAGAAGACTGGGACCGTGCGCATGAGATGGTTCTGAAACCAGTTATTCGCATGGCCAAGTTGTTGGCCCCGGTGATGGAGGCACAAGGTGGTGGCTCAATCGTCAATATCACCACCTTTTCAGCCTTCGAACCGTCGCTGACTTTCCCGACCTCGAGTGTCTATCGCGTGGGCGTATCCAGTTTTACCAAACAGTTTTCGGACCGCTATGGCCCGGCAAATATTCGCATGAACTGTTTGTTGCCGGGCTTCACCGACAGTCTCGATCTGCCGCATAAATTCGCCGAAATGTCCGCGCTGGGTCGGTTGGCAAGGGCCGAAGAACAAGCAAAGGCGGCTGCCTTTCTTCTGAGCGACGACAGCAGCTATATCACAGGCCAATCTTTGCGCGTCGATGGTGGCGTGACCCGGCATATGTGAGCGGGTCATGCAGGTCGAAAAACCAGCCCGGCGGTTGCGTCTGGGATTTGTCGGAACCGGAGTGATCACCGAGGCGGTTGTGACCGGCCTTTCGGCGACCGATCTGGAAATAGCAGAGGTTCACGTAACCGAGCGCAACCTAGAAGTATCCACGCGTCTGGCCGCCAGCAATGCGCGGGTGCAGGTTCAAGCGTCCGCTCAGGCGGTTATTGATTGCTCTGATCTGGTGTTTCTGGCCGTCCGTCCGCAAGATGCCCGGGCAGTGCTGTCCCCGCTGACGTTTTCCGAAGGACAACATGTGTGCAGCCTGATCGCCACGCTGACCCACGATGTTTTGCAAAGCTGGATTGGTACACAAGTGCGTCTGTTCCGCGCGATTCCTTTGCCTTCGGTCGCCCACCATCGCGGTGTCACAGTCCTGTTTCCGCATGACCCGTTGGGTGAAGCTCTGTTTGATCCATTGGGAACGGTGGTCAGCGCCAAAACGATAGAGGAGTTTGATGCCTTTGCCGCAGCAAGCGCGCTGATGGGCACGTATTTTGGCGTTCTGGGTGCAGCCTCGGACTGGATGCAATCCAGAGGGATTGGGCAGGGGGACGCGCAGCGCTATCTGAGCGGCGTTTTTTCCGGGCTGGCGCACACGATGATGGAAGATCGTGACAAGCCTTATGAAACGCTGCGGGTGGAACACTCCACTCCGGCCGGGCTGAATGCGCAATTGTTCGAAGCCTTTGCAGATGCCCGTGGTCCCGACGCGTTAAAGTCGGGGCTCGACAGTGTTCTGCAGCGGTTGTCTGATGCCCGCAAAACATCCGGGGGAGGCGTCAGATGACGCATCATCTAAGCGGTAAAACTGTTCTGTTGACGGGGGCCACCGGCTCGATTGGCCAGGCCATTGCACACGAATTGGCAGCCGAGGGCGCACGTGTTCTGCTGCACTATAACAGCAATGCGGCCCGTGCTGACGCTCTGGCGACTGATCTCGGGCAGGGGGCAATTGCGCTTGCGGCCGACTTGTCTGATCCATTGGGGCCAAACGCTCTGTGGGAAGCGGCCGTGAGCCAAGCGGGGCACATAGATGCGCTGATCAACAATGCCGGTGTTCTGACCGCTTCATCTGTGTATGATCCTTTGGAGGCTTGGCACAGGGCCTGGCACGGTGATCTTCAGCTTAATCTGATGGCCGTCGCCGACCTGAGTCGTGCAGCGATCCAGCATTTTCGGGCGCATGGCGGCGGCAGGATCATCAATATGGCGTCTCGCGCTGGGCAAGGCGGCTATCGGGCCGAGGCAATGTCATACGGTGCCACCAAGGCGGCCTTGATCAACCTGACCCAAAGCATCGCGCGCGGCTTTGCGGCTGACGGGATCACCGCAATGGCGATTGCGCCGGGTTGGGTCCGCACCGAAATGTACGAAGGCTTTGTCCGCACTCATGGAGGGGACGCCGCCCTTTCGGGTATTCCGCTGGGCCAGATGGCCGAGCCGAAAGAACTCGCCGAGCTTGTCGCTTTTGTTTTGCGGCCGTCACAGGCGTCGCTTACCGGGGCGGTTCTGGACGTGAATGGTGCAAGTCAAATGAGGTCCTGATGGTGCGATTTGAGGGAAAGTCAGTTGTTGTGACCGGCGGGGCAGGGGGCATCGGAGCTGCGATCTGTCAGCGCTTTGCATCCGAAGGTGCGGTCGTTTGCGTTGCCGACGCAGATCTCGCAGGGGCGGAATCCGTCGCACAGAACATCCGGAAGAATGGTGGCAGCGCTGAAGCCTTTGGCTTTGATCTGACGGACCCTGCGGACATTCGTGGATTTGTACAGCGCTGGACCGATGCCGGGCACAGAATCGACGTGCTTTGCAACAATGCCGGGCTGATGCGCCGGGGCGCGTTGATGGAGTTGTCAGCTGAGGACTGGCGTCAGTCTTTTGCGGTCAATGTCGATGCATTGTTCCATATGTGTCAGGAGGTGATTCCGGTGATGCAGACCCAAGGCGGTGGGGCTATCGTCAATACCGCATCGCAATGGGGCATACATCCGGCACCGGGCCATATTGCCTATAACACCACCAAAGCTGCGGTTGTGGCCTTTACCCAGAATCTCGCCCGTGACTATGCGCCTTACAACATTCGTGTGAATGGCGTGGCCCCGGGCGAGGTTCGGACACCGATGCTGGAAAGCAATCTGGCGCGTTCGGGCCGAAGTCTTGATGACCTGAATGCGCTGGTGCCATTTGGCAGGATTGGCGAGCCCGATGAGATCGCCGCGCTTGTTGCCTTCCTGGCATCGGACGAGGCGCAATATCTGTGTGGGTCGGTGGTGGAAATCACGGGTGCTCAGGCTGTGGTCTGAAAAACGAAAAGGGAATCATCATGCGCTGGTCCAGAACGCTGCAAACAGTCGATGTGCATTGTGCCGGTGAAATTGGCCGGGTGGTTACAGGAGGGGTGCTGGACATTCCCGGCGCAACCATGGCTGACAAGCTGGACCATCTGAATAAGGTCGATGACAGCCTGCGCCAGCTGCTTTGTTCAGAACCCCGTTCGGCCCCGGCCGGGTCTTTTTGCCTGTTGGTTCCGGCGTGCGATCCGCAGGCCGATATTGGGTTCATTGTGTTGCAGCCGGACCAGGCGCACGCGATGTCGGGATCGAACGCCATGTGCGCTGTGACGGCTTTGTTGGAA
>NZ_JBXWSB010000136.1:0-10548 GCF_059613205.1 Ruegeria sp. BHSB064 | reverse complement strand
GGTCACGATGCAGTCGCTGCCCTCGATCCGTTTGGTGCAGGAAAACGACAAGTCGCTGGTGACCAAGATCAATTCGACCCTAGTGAACACGGTCCCGTTGTGGGAAACCCAACTTGCGCAGGCCGTCACCATCCAACGCAGCGCCGAAGCCGCCGCCGCCGTGCGTGACGCAAACGATCTGACAAACGAACTGCTGACCTCGAACGCGGCCAACTTGCGTGAATCCAACAAGATGATCCGCGAAGAGATGGAGCGCGGTGTGTTCGATATCGAAGCGGTCAAACAGGCCAATGCTGACCTGATCGGAACTATCAACGAAAGCCTGGCGATTGCGGACGAAGGAAAAGCGAAACGCGCGGCGGCTGAGGTTGAATTGCAAAAGATGGAGGCCGAGTTGCGCGACACTTTAGCCTCTGCCAAAGCGCGCCGGGACGGGGTTGGTGACAATTCCGGCACGGCGGTTCCTGGCTAAAGGCGGAATCCGCGTGCGGCGCTTCAATTCTCTTAAACTGGTGTTAGGGGTGACTTCGGTATTGGCGTTGGCCAATTGCGATGAAACCCTGACATCTACCGTTGCGCCGCAGCCCCGGCCCGAGCCCGCACCAACGGCGGCAAACGCATATGTACCGCCCTCTGCCGCCAGTCAGGATCTGGCGCGCTTCTACCAACGTGTTGAACGCGACCTTCTGGTTCGGGGGCTGTTGCGCACAGATGGCGGCGGACCGGATACGCCCTATGATGCCGACGATCTGACCCGCAACTTCGAAGCAATCGCGTTCTACAGCGAATATCCGACGCAGAGCGTTTCGATCGGTTCACGGCAAACGGATGGGCAACTGAGCCGGTGGTCCGGCCCCGTGCGCATCCAGACCGAATTTGGCCCTTCGGTTTTGCCCGAAACGCGGACACAGGATGCGGAACAAGTGCGACTGTTCGCGGGCCGCCTGGCCGGGTTGACCCGACACCCGATTTCGGTTGTGTCACGAAACGCCAATTTCCATGTCTTTTTCGCAGGTAAGGACGACAGTGCCTATGTTGCGTCGCGCCTGAAGCAATTGATCCCGAACATCAGCCAGGCTTCACTGGATCTGGTCGCCAATCCGCGCGCTAATTTCGATTGCTTGGTCTTTGCCTCTGCGACCCGGGCGTCGCCCTACAAATACGTGCGTGCAGTTGCGTTGATCCGGGCCGAGCTGACGGATCTGGTGCGCCGCAGTTGCATTCACGAAGAGATCGCTCAGGGGCTTGGCCTGTCCAATGACAGCCCGGCAGCACGGCCTTCGATTTTCAACGATGATGATGAGTTTGCGCTGCTGACCAGCCATGACGAGAAACTGCTGATGATGCTTTATGATCAGCGCCTGCAGCCCGGTGTGGGCGTCGATGAGGCGCGCCCCGTCGTGCGCATTATTGCCCGCGAATTGATGGGTCAGCCGCTCTGACCCCTAGGACAGGAGAACCCAAATGGGAATTTTCGATTTTCTGGCCGGAGAATTCATTGATGTCATTCATTGGGTGGACGACACCCGTGACACGATGGTCTGGCGGTTTGAGCGTGAAGGGCATGAGATCAAGTACGGCGCCAAACTGACCGTGCGTGAAGGTCAGGCGGCGGTATTTGTGCATGAAGGACAATTGGCCGACGTGTTCACACCCGGTCTCTATATGCTTGAGACCAACAACATGCCGATCATGACAACGCTTCAGCATTGGGATCACGGCTTTCAGTCGCCGTTCAAATCCGAGATCTATTTCGTCAACACAACCCGGTTCAATGACCTGAAATGGGGCACCAAGAACCCGATCATGCTGCGTGACCCGGAGTTCGGGCCGACCCGTATCAGGGCCTATGGTACTTACACGGTGCGGGTTAAGGATCCCGCCAAGTTCCTGGTGGAGATTGTAGGAACAGACGGTGAGTTCACAATGGATGAGATCAGCTTTCAGGTGCGCAATATCATCGTGCAGGAGTTCAGCCGCGTCATCTCGGGCTCGGGCATTCCTGTTCTGGACATGGCCGCAAACACCGCCGATCTGGGCAAACTGATCGCAGCCGAAGTTTCGCCGGTATTGGACAGCTACGGTTTGGAAATGCCGGAGTTCTACATTGAGAACATCTCGCTGCCCCCGGCGGTTGAGGCGGCGCTGGATAAGCGGACCTCGATGGGGTTGGCGGGCGATCTGGGCAAGTTCACTCAATATTCAGCAGCAGAGGCGATGACGGCTGCGGCCAACAACCCCGGTCAAGGCGGCGGCATGGGCGCCGGTCTTGGCATGGGTATGGGGATGGCGATGGCGCATCAGATGTCGAACATGGCAGCGGGCCAACCCAGCGGCCCGTGGGGATCGCCCGCCCCCGCTGCCCCGCAAGCGGCAGCACATGCGGCACCGCCTCCTCCGCCACCTGTCGAGCATGTGTGGCATATCGCTGTGGATGGCCAGACAAGCGGGCCGTTTTCCAAAGCCAAGATGGGGCGCATGGCCAGCGAAGGCGAGCTGACACGTGACACTTATGTCTGGACCGCAGGACAGGACGGCTGGAAAAAGGCAGGCGAGGTGCAGGAGCTTGCGCAGTTGTTTACAATCCTGCCACCTCCCCCGCCCGGAGCGTGAACAAACGCAGTCTTCTTTTAAATTCATCATGACCACCGGGTAATTCATGACACACGTCACCGCCCCTGACCCGACCGAACACCGTTTCCCCTGCGACAAGTGTGGCGCGGACTACCGGTTCAACCCGGGTGATGGTACCTTAACCTGCGATCACTGCGGGCATTCCGAGCCGATCAGTGCCGGACCGTGGGGCGGTGCAAGTCTGCGAGAGCTGGACTTTGACGCCGCCATCGCTGACCGCCTGCCGGACAGTGAGATCGAGGAAACCCGTGTTCTGTCGTGCCCAAACTGCGCGGCACAGGTGGAGTTTGACCCGAACACCCATGCAGCAGAATGCCCGTTCTGCGCCACGCCGGTCGTGACAGATACCGGGATAAACCGGCACATTAAACCCAAAGGCGTATTGCCTTTTGCATTCGATGAACGCTCGGCCCACAAGGCGATGGGCGATTGGTTGGGGCGGCTCTGGTTCGCGCCAAACGGGTTGAAGGAATATGCCCGAAAAGGGCGCAAGGTGCAGGGCATTTACGTGCCTTACTGGACTTTCGATGCCGACACCAAGTCTTCGTATCGCGGTGAGCGCGGCACCGTCTATTATGAAACCCGAACCGTGATGCGCGACGGAAAACGGGTTCAGCAACAAGTGCCAAAGGTACGCTGGAGCCCAAAATCCGGCCGCGTCGCGCGTTTTTTTGACGATGTGCTTGTGCTGGCGTCCAAATCGCTTCCAAAACGCTACACCGACGCGCTGGAACCCTGGGATCTGCCTGCGCTGGAGCCATATCAGCCCGAATACCTGGCCGGTTTCCGGGCTGAAGCCTACAGCGTTGAACTGCGGGAAGGGTACGCCGAAGCGCGTGCCCACATGGCGCGCGTAATCGAACGGGATGTTCGTTTTGACATCGGTGGGGATCGGCAGCGCATTCATGCGGTCGATACAGATGTGCGGGACGTCACATTCAAGCATATCCTTCTGCCGGTTTGGATGGCCGCCTATAAATACCGCGGCCAGACGTATCGGTTTGTGGTCAATGGCAGAACCGGGCGGGTTCAGGGCGAACGTCCCTGGTCAGCGATCAAGATAACCATCGCTGTTGTACTGGGTTTGTTGGTGGCTGCGGGTGTCGGGTATCTGGTGGCCACCGGGCAATAGGCGGACCTGCATCCAGGCTTGTGCATCCGGTTAGACGCGGTCATGTTCATCGCTGAAAACAAAGGATGGGTCTGCCGTGTCGTTAGCTGAACTGAATACTCTGCTGAAAGACCGCCATTCCTGCCGGGCGTTTCTGCCTGAACCGGTCCCCCATGCGCAGATCGAACAGATCGTCGCCAGCGCATCCCAAGTCCCTAGCTGGTGCAATGCACAACCCTGGAATTTGGTGATCACCAGCGCGGATGAAACAGATGCATTCCGTGAGGCAATGCTGGCCGAGGCTGTCAGCGGGACGCCAGCGCCGGACCTGCCGTTTCCAACATCCTACTCTGGCGTGTACCAGGATCGCCGCCGCGCCTGTGGCTGGGCGCTGTACGAAGCTGTTGGGGTAGAACGCGGGGACCGCGCCGGGTCAGCGCAACAAATGATGCAGAACTTTGCCCTGTTTGGCGCGCCGCATTGCGCCATTCTCTCAAGCCCGGCAGAACTTGGCCCCTATGGCGCGATGGATTGCGGTGGTTTTGTTACGGCCTTCACTCTGGCAGCGCAGGCATTGGGGGTCGCGACCATACCACAAGCCGCCGTGGCCACTTACGGTCCATTCCTGCATCGTTATTTTCAGATCCCCAAGGACCGCCTGATCCTGTGCGCGATTTCTTTCGGCTATGCGGACCCCGATCATCCTGCAAACAACTTCCGCACAGAACGCGCCGCACCGAGTGACTTTGTAGAATGGCGGGGTTAAACACGCGCAAAGGTCGGCTTTTCGCATAACAGGGAGGATTCCTTTGCGTGCAGTATTGCAGAGGGTGTCGCGTGCCAAAGTGTCGGTTGGTGACACTGTCACCGGATCATGTGGACAGGGGTTGATGATTCTTGTTTGCGCCATGCAGGGCGATGACAAAGAGCAAGCCAAGAAACTCGCCGAAAAGGCGGCCAAGCTCCGTATCTTCAAAGACGAGGCGGGAAAAATGAACCGCTCACTGCTGGATATTGGCGGATCGGCGTTGGTGATCAGCCAGTTTACACTCGCCGCCGATACGAAAAGCGGCAACCGGCCGGGGTTCTCAACCGCGGCCTCGCCGGATCAGGGCGAACGCCTGTACAAAGAGTTTGCAAATCACCTTGCCGCGCAAGGTGTTGCGGTGGAAACGGGGCGGTTTGGGGCTGATATGGCGGTCGAACTTGTGAACGACGGTCCCGTCACGATCTGGATTGAGAACTGATGGATATCACTGAACAAGCCGTTGAATTTTGGCAGGCCGGAGTTGATGCAGTCGATGGGTTCGCTGCGACCAAGGCCGCACTGCCGGATGTTCCCAAGCCCGATCGGATTCTCGCCGTTGGGAAACCTGCTGCCGCCATGGCACGTGCGGCGCTGGCTCAATTTGGTCCGGTCCCCACACTTGTGGTCACCAAAGACGATCACGGCCGCGATCTTCCCGAGACGGTCGAGGTGATCGAGGCTTCTCATCCGGTGCCGGATGACCGCAGCCTTGCGGGTGGGCGCGCACTCCGCGTGGCGATGGAGCAGATGCCACCCGGCTCTCATGTCCTTCTGTTGGTCTCGGGCGGCGCCTCCTCGTTGGCCGAGGATCTTCTGCCCGGCACATCTTTGCGCGATCTGGAAGCGTTGAACCGCAGACTGCTGTCCGAGGGGTTGGACATTCGGGCGATGAACGCCGAGCGGCGCAAGTTGTCACGCATCAAGGGCGGCGGTTTGCTGTCTCATTTCAAAGGCGCACACGCAACTGTTCTGGCGATTTCAGACGTGCCCGGCGACGACCTGAATGTCATTGGCTCGGGCATTGGCGCTTTGCCGGATAGCTACAACTTTACTGCGACAACGCAGATCGTGGCGTCAAACGCCCATGCCCGGAATGCAGCCGCCACCGCGGCACGCGAAGCGGGCCAAACGGTTCTGGCCAATGACGAAGCGCTGCACGATGACTATCTGCGGGTGGCGGCAAAGCTTGGGCCGATGCTGCGCGACATGGACAAAGGCGTGATGATCTTTGGTGGTGAACCGACCGTGGTTCTACCCGATCACCCGGGGCGCGGAGGGCGAAATCAGGCACTGGCGCTTGCTTTGGCCAAAGAGATCGCGGATCAGCCGAACCTGACGGTTGTAGTTGGTGGCACGGATGGAACGGACGGCCCAACAAACGCGGCCGGAGGGATCGTGACCGGGGCTACCTGGTTAGACGTAGCCGAAACCTACCTTCAAAACGCTGACAGCGGTACCTTTCTGGATTCATCGGGCGCGCTTTTGGTGACGGGACCAACCGGAACCAACGTTATGGACCTGATTGTCGCAATACGCGTATGAATTGACGCTTTTTCCGGCACGTTGTTCCATCAAGAATCGAAAATGAAGGGATATGCAGGCGGTTTCTCGACATACCGATCACGTAGACGGCGTTCATGACCTCATCGTGTGGACTATCGTTTTCGGTATTCGCACGAAATATCCTTGCTCGGTTCGCTGAAATGCGCCAACTTTGACTCACGCGTCAATAAAAACCCGCAAAGGGCAAAAACCACTCAATAGGGAGAATTCTAAATGAACGAACAAATCACGCATATGGCCGGCCAGGTCACTGCCGGGAAGATGACCCGCCGCGAATTCATGGGGAAAGCTGCGGCTTTAGGTGTATCGGCAGCGCTGGCCAGCACGATGTTTGCGGACGCCGCGCGGGCGGCTGGCCCAAAAAAAGGTGGGGATCTTAAGTTTGGCCTGCAAGGTGGCGAATCAACTAACTCGCTTGATCCTGCGACCTATGCAAGCTCAGTTCCCTTCCAGAACGGCAAACAATTTGGCGATCAGCTGGTTGAGGTGGCGCCTGATGGCACTATCGAACCACGCCTTGCAGAAAGCGTAGAAGGTAGTGCGGACGCGAAAGTCTGGACATTCAAGCTGCGTCAAGGCGTTGAGTTCCACAACGGGAAAACGATGACCAGCGAGGACGTGCTCAAAACGATGCAGCGTCACTCGAATGAAGACTCAAAATCTGGTGCGCTTGGTATCATGAAAGGTATCGAGTCCATGAAGGCTGACGGGGACAACTTCCAAGTCACGCTGACTGAGCCTAACGCTGACCTGCCCTATCTGATGGCCGACTATCATTTGATCGTACAGCCCGACGGAGGGATGGAAAATCCTGGCGCGGGCATCGGAACCGGACCGTATAAGGTGGAAGTGGACGAACCCGGTGTGCGCCACCTTTACACAAAGTTCGAAAACCACTGGAACTCGGATTTCGGAAACTTCGACAGTGTAGAAGTGATCGTGATCAACGATGCTACGGCCCGTACGGCAGCGCTTCAATCAGGTCAAGTTCACGCAATCAACCGGGTCGAACCGAAAGTGGCCGATCTTTTGGGACGCGCGCCAAACCTGACAGTGCATTCAACCGCAGGTCGCGGACACTACGTCTTCATCATGCACGTTGACACTGCACCGTTCGACAGCAACGAACTGCGCCTCGCTCTGAAACACGCGATCAACCGAGAAGATCTGGTTGAGAAAGTGCTTCGAGGCTATGGTTCGATCGGCAACGACATGCCGATCAACGCGGCTTACCCGCTGTTTGATGAGACTATTCCGCAGCGCGAATTCAGCGTTGAAAAGGCCGCTGAGCATTATCAGAAGTCGGGCCATGACGGTTCGCCAATTATTCTGCGCGTGGCAGATGGCGCCTTCCCCGGTGCGGTAGATGCAGCTGCTCTGTTCCAACAATCTGCTGCAGAAGCTGGCATTCCGCTTGAAATCAAGCGCGAACCAAATGACGGCTACTGGTCAGAGGTCTGGAATGTTCAGCCATTCTGTGCGTCCTACTGGGGTGGCCGCCCGGTTCAGGATCAGATGTATGCAACAGCCTATCTGTCGACCGCGGATTGGAACGATACGCGGTTCAAGGTTCCGGCCTTCGACGACTTGCTGTTCGCCGCACGTGCAGAACTGGATCCTGAAAAGCGTAAAGGCATCTACAGCCAGATGGGCATGATGGTTCGCGACGAAGGCGGTCTGATCTGCCCGATGTTCAACGACTTTGTTGAGGGCATCAGCAACCAGTTGGACGGTTGGGAAACCGACCCGACCCAAGAGCTGATGAACGGCAACATGTCCCGCAAAATGTGGTTCGTCTGATCCGGGCTACTGTACATGCATCCCATCATCAAACTGGTGTCCCAGCGCTTAGCGCTGGGACTCTTGCTTCTCTTCGGTGCATCGGCTCTGATATTCGGCCTCACTGAAGCCCTTCCCGGGGACGCGGCGCAAGCCGTCCTTGGCCAATCCGCAACCCCCGAAGCGCTGGCAAACCTGCGCGAAGAAATGGGCCTCAACCGGCCAGCCCTGACCCGCTATTTTGAATGGTTGAGTGGCATTGTGCAGGGTGATCTGGGCCAATCACTGACTAACAAGCTCGACATCGCTGAATCCGTTGGCAACCGTCTGGGCAACACGCTGTTTCTGGCGTTCTGGGCCGCTATTATTTCGGTTCCGCTGGCTATTTTCCTGGGCCTTCTGGCGGTCCGCTACCGCAACCGTTGGCCCGACAAGATGATTTCGGCGGTCACATTGACCACGATTTCTATCCCTGAATTCCTGATCGGTTATGTGCTGGTCTACTTCGTTGCTGTCAAACTGGGCTTCTTCTCGCCGCTTGCGATGATCAACGACAGCATGACCCTTGGGCAAAAGCTGAACTCTATCGCCTTGCCTGTCATCGTGCTGACTCTGGTCGTTTTGGCGCACATGATGCGGATGACCCGCGCGGCAATCCTGAACGTGATGCAGTCGGCCTATGTCGAGACGGCAGAACTTAAGGGCCTGAGCAACTTTCAGGTGATCTACCGCCACGCCTTCCCGAATGCCATCGCGCCGATTGTAAACGTGGTCATGCTGAACCTGGCCTACCTCGTTGTTGGCGTCGTCGTGGTCGAGGTCGTCTTCGTCTATCCCGGCATGGGGCAATATCTGGTGGATCACGTGACCAAGCGTGACGTGCCTGTTGTCCTGGCGTGCGGTGTAATCTTCGCCGCGATCTATATCGGTTTGAACATGATTGCAGACATCGTCTCGATCCTTGCCAACCCAAGGCTGAGGCATCCGAAATGAAGAACATTCCTATCTCTGCAATGATCGGTCTTGGTTTTACCGGCCTGTATTTCTTCGTTGCCATCTTTGCCCCCCTGCTGGCCCCCTATGGCATGGCCGAGGTCGTTGGCGACGTGTGGGAGCCGTCGAGCTCGCAATTCTGGCTGGGCACGGACAACATCGGTCGCGACCTTCTTAGTCGCATGATCTATGGTGGACGCACGACGATCTTCATCGCCACGGCAGCAACGATCCTCAGCTTTGTGACCGGCTCGATCCTGGGTTTTCTGGCGGCTGTTATGGGCGGCTGGGTCGATCAGGTCATGTCACGTACAGTCGATCTGATCATGTCGATTCCATCGCTGATCTTCGCATTGGTGGTTCTGGCCATGGTTCCGGTCACCATCCCTGTTCTGATCATCGTCATGGGTCTCTTGGACGCCACGCGCGTCTATCGTCTGGCGCGCGCTGTTGCGGTGGACATCGCCGTGATGGATTACGTCGAAGCCGCGCGCCTGCGGGGTGAAGGCCAGATCTGGGTGATCTTCCGCGAAATCCTACCCAATGCTCTGTCGCCGCTGGTGGCGGAACTGGGTCTGCGTTTCATTTTCATGGTTCTGTTTGTCTCGACCCTGTCCTTCCTGGGTCTGGGTGTTCAGCCGCCACTGGCGGACTGGGGCGGCATCGTGAAGGAGAACAAGGACGGCATCGTCTATGGTATCGGTGCGGCGCTGTATCCCGCTGTCGCCATCGCAACACTGGCGATTTCGGTCAACCTGGTGGCTGACTGGGTCCTGAACCGCACCACATCACTGAAAGGAGGCCGGGGATGAGCGATCCACTTCTCAAGGTCCGCGACCTCAAGATCGGCGCAACCGTGTATCCGCCGGGTGAAAAACCTCATGACATCGAGATCGTGCACGGGGTCAGCTTTGACCTCGAACGCGGGAAGGTGCTGGGCCTGATCGGAGAGTCAGGCGCCGGGAAATCCACCATCGGTCTGGCCTCGATGGCTTATGGCCGGGGCGGTGTGAAGATCACCGGTGGTGAGGTTTGGGTCAACGGGCGTGATATCCTGAAAACCTCGCACGGGGATATTCGCAAACTGCGCGGGGGTGAGGTGACCTATGTGTCCCAGTCCGCTGCGGCGTCCTTCAACCCGGCCAAGAAGATCATGGATCAGGTGGTCGAGGCTGCGGTCGAACAGAAAAAGTTCAGCCGTAAGGAGGCCGAAGGCCGGGCGCGTGAACTGTTCGCCAAGCTGGGTCTGCCCGACCCGGACAATATCGGCGACCGGTACCCGCATCAGGTTTCAGGCGGGCAGTTACAGCGCTGTATGACGGCTCTGGCCTTGTGCCCCGAGCCTGATCTAGTGGTCTTCGACGAACCCACAACCGCGTTGGACGTGACCACCCAGATCGATGTTCTGATGGCGATCAAAGAAGCCATCGCAGACACCGGTGTCGCCGCACTTTACATCACCCACGACCTGGCAGTTGTGGCGCAGGTAAGCGATGACATCATGGTTCTGCGCATGGGTAACACCGTCGAATACGGCAACACCGACCAGATCATCAACAACCCGCAAGAGGAATACACACAGGCGCTGGTCTCGGTCCGTTCAATCGAGCATGAAGAGAAACAGCCGACACCAGAACCGGTGCTCAGCGTGGACGGTATC
>NZ_JBXWSB010000135.1:0-10827 GCF_059613205.1 Ruegeria sp. BHSB064 | reverse complement strand
ACAACGCTACCGCGCGAAATCAAACGGCTGCGTATCGATGTCGCCAAGGAGCACCTCAAACAAAACCAGATGACAATTGCAGAGATCGGACTGATGCTCGGCTATTCTGACAAGTCCCATTTCACTCGCTTTTTCCGAGGTCAGACCGGAATGACACCGACCAAGTTCCGAAGCAAGTAAATGTGGTCGAGCCAAATGAACGCTTCGAAGATTAGGTCCTCGTGGGATCAGTTCGGAGAAGTTGTAGTGCGACGTTGAACAGGTTAGTCGACGACATGAATGGTTGGTTGCCACCGCCGATACAACCTCTGCAACTGGCCGTTTCGTTGTGTATTTCGGAGTTAGCAAAGCTTGGTTGCGAAGGTCCGCTTCAGGCTGTGACCGGCCAACAACTCAGACCGCAGAGAACGGCAATATTGAGCCAAAGTGACGAACGCAGCACAGTAGCCGAATGTCGGAATTGGGCCAGACTGTGGTACTTGTCCCAAGTCTCTTGTCACCTCCCGGACCACCAGTGCGATGCTAACGTTCCGGCATTGAATTGGAGGCATTACTAAAATGGGCATGGAATACGACGAAGCAGCGGCAGAGAGACTTGAAGCGGTATACTTGGGGCCTGACGTTGTAAGACAACGCGAGGATACTCTTCGAAGGATTTCAGTTCAAAGCGGAGACCGCGTCCTAGACATTGGAAGCGGACCTGGCTTTCTTGCGGCGCAAATGGCGAATCAAGCAGGGCCAGATGGTGAAATGATCGGCATAGACATTTCGGAACAAATGGTGGAGCGAGCGAGCCAACAAAGTGAGTATAATTGGCTCAGCTATCGCTGCGCTGATGCCACAGCTCTCCCGTTTGATGGCAATTATTTCGACGTGGTCGTCAGCACCCAAGTTGCGGAGTACGTGCCTGATGTTGAGAAGTTTTGCAGCGAGGTTTTTCGCGTTCTGAAGCCCGGAGGGCGTGGGCTGATCCTTGCGACTGACTGGGAGGGTGTCTGTTGGCATAGCGAGAACCCGGATCGAATGGAGAAGGTCCTCAAGGCATTCGCACCGCACTGCACCGACAGCAAACTTCCGCGAACGCTGGGCTCTCGTCTTCGAAACGCTGGGTTGGTCGTCAATGACGTGAACTATTTCTCTATTGTGAATTTGGATAGGTACGAAGGCTGCTATGGAGAAATGGTGGTGCCGTTCATTGTGGCTTACGTGAAAGGACAAAAAACCTTTCCAGATGATGAGCTAGAGGCTTGGGCAGAAGAGCAGGCCTCACTAAATGCACGAGGGGAGCATTTCTTCTCGACGGGTCGATTTAGTTTCTCTGTCAGCAAACCTTCCTGAACGGGAAGTGGACGTTCAGGCAGCAAGAGCAAACGGCAGCTTCGTCCCGCATCTCGGGATTCGCAAAGTCTTGTTTGAAATATCCGGTTTGGACTGCGACCGGTTTTTGATTTGTAAAGTAGCTAGAGGCGGCAACGAGCCCATTTTGCTCAAGCGACGCCGTACAGCGAATGTCTGGTTGTCTATGCGCGGCCGCACTTAGCGCAAAGCCCAGTTGTGAGATCAAAGTGTGAGGTCCCAGGTTTCTTGCACGCTCTCACTGCCAAAGTGATACCCGGAAATGCGCTCTGTCAAAGTAAATCCGAATCTAGCGTAGAGCGCGCGTGCGACTACTTGTGTCTCGTGGGTCATTAACGTCATGCGTTTGAACCCTGATGCACGCGCGTGATTCAGACAGATCGTCATTAAACGCTTGCCCAAGCCCATTCCGCGGGCCTCGGGTTCCAGAAAGAATAATCGCAGTTTCGCGACGCCGGGTTCTTCTGTATTCATGCAAAAAATTGATCCAAGCCGCGTCTCGCCGCTATGAGCAATAAAGGCGCGGTTTCCATCAATGCCTTGGACCGGCAAAAAAGCCGCAAGGATCTGCATAACGAGCATTTCCATGCGGTAATCAAATTTATAATCTGTGTAATAGGTCTCGGCGTGCCGATTGACGACCCATCCGGCGTCGCCTGGGTTTAAATCGCGAAATTCGACTGGACCCGGCAGGTCAAATGATCTCACCGCCTGCTCCAAAGCCCGGGCGACGCGCCCTGCATCTGCCCCATCCAATCGCTTGTGGACCTCAAGCGCCATCCGGTCGACAAGCTCGCTAAACTTCTGGTGCCCAGATTCTGTAAGATGAAGTTCCTTTTGCCGTGCATCATGTTCAGAAGGTTTTCTTAGAATCCATCCGGATCGCTCAAAGTTCTTCAAGATACGACTGACATAGCCTTCGTCGAGGTCCAGGGCATTGGCGATCAACCGGGCAGTTGAGCCATTTTGCACTCCGATCTCATAGAAAACCCGCAGTTCTGTGAGGTTCATTCCACTACCGCCGTAGTCGGGGGAGAACAAACCCATTCTCTGTGTGTAGAACCGATTGAAGGCGCGAATTGTCGAGATGTGATCCATTCTGCAATTCCATTTACTTGATAAATTCAAGCAAAATAGAATTACTTGATTATGTCAAGTAAAAGCGCAATACCGTAGTGCCAGCGCAATTTCTGTGTCCCCGAGAGTACAACGGTTAAGCTCGTGTGAAGGCCAAGTTCAAAACTAGTGCTGGCCGCAACCGGCATTCATTCGGTGTCGGCTGAGTCCCGCTCAGCCCACCAAGGCATGTACAAGTAGACTGATTTTGGCCCGCCGAACCGCCGCATGACCGCTGTGAGCCCCAAGGCTACCGAAGAACCGCCAATTGATCATGATCGCTTTTGTGTAGCATCATGTCGTTTATAGTCATTTCTGAGGGCAGACCAATGGTTCACACTGAAGTTTTTGACACGCAGCTAACTGAACTATTTGAATGGCGTCGCGACTTTCACGCACATCCGGAAATCACATTCGACGTTCATAGAACCGCCGGTTTGGTTGCTGAGCGCTTGCATGAGATGGGTGTCGACGAAGTTTATACTGGTATTGGGAAAACAGGCGTCGTTGCCGTGATAAAAGGCGAAAGTACGGCAAGTAACAAAGTGATTGGCTTACGCGCGGACATGGACGCATTGCCCATGCAGGAGCAGACAAATCTCCCTTACGCGTCAAAAATAGAAGGCCGAATGCATGCCTGCGGGCATGATGGGCACACAACGATGCTGCTGGGCGCTGCGCGCTATCTGAGCGAGACCCGTAATTTCAATGGAACTGCGGTTTTAATTTTCCAACCTGCGGAAGAGGCGGAAGGCGGTGGCCTCGCCATGGTTCAGGATGGTCTGATGAATCGTTTTGGTATTCAAAGCGTTTTTGCGCTTCATACGTCTCCTGGTCTGCCCATCGGCCATTTCTCTACTCGCCCGGGTGGCATAATGGGGTCTGCGGACCTCTTTGAAGTGCAAATAACTGGAAAAGGCTGCCATGCAGCTTTTCCACACGAGGGTCACGACCCGGCCATTGCCGTTGCTCAGATCATCCAAGGTTTCCAGACGATTGTGTCGCGTTCAATAAATGCGTCGGCACAACACGTCGTTTCAATCACGCAAATCCACATGGGGAATGCAGATAACATCATCGCTGAGACAGCGGAGATCAGAGGGACCGTGCGCAGCCTATCCAGCAAGGCACGTGCTTTGGGCAAACAAAGGATGTACGACATTTGCGCGGGTGTAGTGTCCATGACGGGTACGGATATCGATTTCAATTACATTGACGATTTGCCGGTGACGGAAAACGACCCGAAACAAACCGACATTGCTATTGATGCAGCCTCCAAACTGGTGGGCTCCGAGTCAGTTGACGGCAACCGAACGCCAACCATGGGTGGAGAGGATTTTTCTTTCATGCTTGAGCAACGTCCGGGCAATTTCATGTTTATCGGCAACGGAGATAGCGCGGCATTGCACAACCCAGCCTTCGATTTCAATGATGACGCACTCGCTTATGGCTGCGCGTACTTTGCTACAATTGTTGAGCAACAGTTAGAGATCTGACCCGCACGGAAGTCCGATTGCCGGAGTTGACAATGGTGCCACCGCCGCGAATTGAGGCTTTGTCCGCATCTCAGAAACTGCAAACTCCAGTTTTGAATGTCCGCTTGGGGCTGAGACTTGCCGCCATCGCGACTTGCAGAGAGCGACAACAGTAAGCCCATACCGGAAACGCTCGTTAAACTGCACGTGCACTCGTAGCATTCCCTTTGCAGAGAAATAGATAGATTTGAAGCCGTCGTGCAGCGGAAATTGCGGCCTCTGATGCGGTATTCAACGCGGTTCAGGTCGTTACTGACGAGGTCGCGGACGGGCTGGCCGTTCGGCTTAATGCCATTTGCGATGCTTGCCATTTTGGCGGCAGCTGAATCGTGATGCGGCTACACCCGATCTCCTCTGTTATTGAATAACAATTTATGCAGGCCGTAAGGTTTGGGTGGCTGCTTTATCGACGACTACAAACTCTATTTCGGCTCAAAAAGTAGAAAGGTGCATTTATGAAGCGGAGTGTCTTGGTATGGGTTGTTTTGTCGCTGGCGGGATGCGTGTCAACCGCGCCTCCGCCATCAGCACCCATCCCCAATCCCGGTCACGCGAGTGCACCAGTCAGTTCACAGCAGGCCCAAGTGAGATTTCGTCAGGTCGCCTCTCGAATTGAGCCCGTCGCAGAGCGAGAATGCCGCCGCCAAACGCGCGGAGTGAATTGCGATTTTTTAATCCGTATTGATCCAAACAAAAAAGCACCCTCAAACGCGTATCAGAGCTTAAGCAAGTCGGGACGACCGGTGATCACAATGACCCAAGCGCTGACACGGAATGTGAACAATACCGATGAACTTGCATTTGTTATGGCGCATGAGGCCGCTCACCATATTCAAGGGCATTTGGCGCGACGTGCTCAAAATGCAGCGGCCGGTGCAGTTATTTTGGCGGGTCTGGCAACAATAGCAGGGACCGCGCCGAATGACATTGCCGCGGCACAAGACCTTGGAGCCTTTGTTGGTGGGCGCAGCTATTCGAAGAACTTCGAACTGGAAGCTGATCGGCTAGGCACGGTGATAACTTACAAAGCGGGCTATGATCCACTCAAAGGTGCGTTGTACTTCGCACGAGTTCCTGATCCTGGTGATCGTTTTCTCGGCACACATCCTCCCAACGCTCAAAGATACTACGCAGTGCAAGATACAATGGCCCAGATCGGTCGCTGACCAATTTGAACTTATGTTTTGCAATCCTGATCTTGGTTTTGCAAAGCTGAGTGATAAAGGTCCGCTTCGGGCTGCCCATCGGTCACAGATGAGAAGAGCTACGGACTGACACCTTTAGAATTGATATTTCGAAGTGAACCTTAGTTAGCAACGCGAAATGCGTTAATCATTCACCTTAATTCTAGGTTTCGCCAACCGATAAAACATTTTGCTCGGCTGTGTTTCAACGCAAGTTTGGGAACTTGCAGGCTTAGCAAAATGCCCAGGCACAAGTTTTGGTCACAAAAATCTATTCCTCTGTTAATTTTAGGTCACAAGAATTGGTTTTAGCAAAGAGGATCACATCAACTGATGAAGCGGAAAATTGCTGCGATCCTGAGCCTGGATGTCGTCGATTATACCAAGCGTATGTCAGAGGATGCTGAGGCCACGCTGAACACTCTACAACACATCTTGGATGATGTGATCAGGCCGTTGGTCCATGAATACAAAGGGCGAATATTCAAGCTGATGGGAGATGGAGCTTTGGTTGAGTTTGTCGCTGCCACAGATGCAATTGATGCTGCAAGCCAGATTTTCAATCAGATGAGAGATGAAGACGTAAATCTTCGAGGAGGTCTCCACGTTGGCGACGTAATGCCAAATGGCACAGACTTGTTCGGAGAGGCCGTGAATGTTGCGTCTCGCCTTCAGTCCAGTGCCCAAAATGGAAGTTGTCTCGTCAGCAAGACCGCTGCTGAAGTTGCGGGAACTTCGCTGGCAGTTGCGTTGCGACCAGAAAGCTCGATACGGCTGAAGGGAATTCCAAATCCGGTGGAAGCCTACTCAATTGATTTGGATGGCGACAAAAGACGCGCAAAGAACAAGCTGCTGGCTAACTCTCAAGACGTGCGTTTTGCAAAATCGAAGGACGGTACAACGCTTGCTTGGACATCGACTGGAAGCGGTAGAAAGCTACTGGTCACACCAAACTGGCTTAGGCATCTGGAATACGATTGGACGATGAACACCATCGCCGGATGGTTGCCTCTACTTTCGGAGAACCACTGCCTTTATCGGTTTGATGGTAGAAACAATGGCTTGTCCCAGAGGGGTGTGCAGGATGTATCTCTGAACCGGATCGTCGAAGATGTTGAAGCCGTTTTGGACGCAGCCGGGATCGAAAAAGTGCCATTGTTTGGCATTTCCTTCGGGGCAACTATTGCTGCAGCTTTTGCCGCACATAATCCTGACCGTGTTTCGGGGTTGGTTCTACTTGGTGGATTCGCACAAGGGCTTGCGGTGCGCTCACAGCCCGGTATTGCCGCGCTTGGGCAAGCTATGATGGATATGAGTCTTGAGGGCTGGAACGATGAATATCCTTCTGCAAGAGACTTGATGGCCCAGTCATTTGCTCCAACTGCAAGCCCGCATGACCAGCGCGCTTATGCAGAGTTTATGAAAGTGGCAATGGACCACCAGGATTGGCTCAAGATTGGACCACTGGTCGCCGAAGTCGACGTAACCGATCTGCTTTCGCAGATCTCGTGTCCTGCTTTGGTCATGCACGCTAATCGAGACAGGATGCACAGTGTTGAACAAGGCAGGATATTCGCCTCCGGCATCGAGAATGCGCGCTTCATTGGCATTGAGACAGCAAACAATACGATGCCAGAGTATGATCCTGCCTGGCCTAAAGCCCTAGTGGAAATAGAGCGTTTTTTGAATTCAATTTGAGCAGTGTACGTTGTTCATCGCCAAAACTTTATTGTTCGAAGGTAAGAGGATGCCGTGCGCCCTTCGATTTTCGATACTGGAATTTGAAAACTCTAGGCTTCTCGTCGTCGCCTGCTTTGTCCTGATCTCGGAATTTGCAAAGTCTTGTTAAGAATGTCTGGTTTGGGCTGCCTCCAGTCAATAGTGCGAACAATGGCGAACGCGACTTCGAGCCTAACGCTGCTTCTTCGCTGGAGTGGCAAACTCTCTACTCCGAAGTTGTATTAGGCCGCAGCCAGCGGTGATGCCGCCACGGCCCGCGTGGTATAACGTCAATTCGTTGGGGTCACATCGACCAACGTGGGTTCTCGATCACCGCTGGTTTCAAAGACGATCATCTCGTCTCCCATAGCTCCGAAGTCAATCTGCTTCATATCAACCATGTGCACCGTTCTGTCGTACATCGTGTGATAGTAGTAGACGAGGTTCAAGGAGTCCGCAGCGGTCGTGATCTGTGTTGCGCTGTAAAGCAGGTCATCCGATTGCACATCGTCTTGGGCGCCCTCAGCGGCATCGGCCGGAATGTTGAAGTTGTCCAGAATGCGGAACGCCTCGCGAACGGTGTCATAGCCTCCTTGCGTCTCCCGCGCCGTCTGGGAAAAGGCGACAGCACGGACAAACCGGGATGGGGGTGTAAAGTCGCCTGGCAGTCCTATCATACCGCTCCCAGCGCCCAGGGGTGCGAAGGTAACGCCGCTTGCCTCAACTTCCGGAAGCCCAAGAGCCGACAGGTTTACATAGTTGTTTAGGTTGGTCATGTGCCAATCGTAGTTTGGCGAATTGGTGATCACGCCAAGCGGAGCATCGAAAATCGTGAGTTCACCATCAATGTACTCAACAACGATCTTTCCTCCGAACCGGTCAGCAACCAACATGTGAAATGGGAAAGGAAATCCGAGAGTCTCATCTACGACCCCGACAACACGGACATCCGCCAACCCGGTGGCAGCCTCTTCAACTGTCTCAAATTGGGAAAGAACATAGCTGGCTAGCAAATCGCCGGGGATCGTGTTGTCGGAAAGGTCAGGGTCGTATTCCTGATACTCAGTAAATCCGGGCAGGTAAAACAGCCCGGCGCTCAATCCAGCTTCGTTGATCCCATCTGCGGGAGCCCCATGATCCAACATGCTGATACCGACCATTCCAAATCGGCCGGTCCAGTTTGCTCCGTCTTGCCCATCTGGCATTTCGCCTGCGGAATACGTGAAACCTCGGGGAATAATGTTGATCTTTGTCTCAAGATCGAACGGCCCCCATTCGGCGGTCCTTGCGCGAACGATGCTTCCATCCTGCCCTGTCAACATGATGCCAGTGCATCCCCAGGCCATCGATACTGAAGCCACAAAGGCTATGGTCGCTTTTGGTAATATCCGAAATAATTCGATATGACGCATGGTCGTTCTCCAATTGGAATGATCTGATCTCATGAACTCACTCGACCAAGCTACCACACCGGTTCTCAAGTTGAATGAAGTTTGCATGATCTCCAAAGAGACGAGAAAGTCCGCCTATTTCGTCCTTCGGACTTTGCAAAGTCCGTCTCTGAATGTCTGCTTCTCTAATTGGGCGTTTGGGTCAAGCTCGTTTTCTTTCATTGTATCGGATCACTGTCGCTCATCCGGGTCACGCTTCTCTTCGCAGTCTGGGTGATGCCGCGTGGGGCATCGCTGCACGCATGTGTCGGATTGGTTGTGGAGAGCCTCGCTTTGAGACGCGCTTGACGGCGCAGCAGACATTTTCGACTTCATCCACGAACCTCGTCCGGTGAGGGACGATCCCGTTCCTATTGATGTTTGGCGGTTAGATCATGCCATGCCCTCCATCTTCTCTGAACGGAACTCCGTGCCATCCGCCCACATGCGGTGGAGCAGAACGGCCAGTTTGCGTGCAACGGCAACGACCGCGCGGCGGCGCCCCTTCGTGCGCATCAATCTCATCCCCCATGACTTGATCTGCGATTCTGCCATGGTTCGCATCAGCAAAGCGTTGGTGGCAGCATAGAGTGTCGCCCTCACATCTCGATCCCCGGCTTTGGATATTCGACCGGGATTGTCTTGCTCACCTGACTGATATCTTCGAGGCGTCAAGCCAAAGTGGGCGGCTACGGTACGAGACCGTTTGAACCGCGTGGGATCGTCAACAGCGGCCTTGAAGGTTAAGGCCGCTATGGGGCCGACACCAGGAACTGTCATCATACGCATGCAGACCGCATCCCGACTGGCGGCGCGTTTTACCCTCCGATCCAATTCAAGGAAGTGTTGATACAGCACCAGCCTGGCGTCGAGCAGCGGGAGCATGGCATGAGCCAACACCTCGTCCATTTCGATCATCGGTCGGACGACGCCGTCGAAGCTGCCATGCTTAACCGTCTTGGGCAGACGGATGCCGAAGATCTTCAGCAATCCCCGCACTTCGTTGGCCAGATCAATGGTCTTACTCAACAATGCCTTGCGCGTGCTCAGGAGGGCCCGAACCCCATGTGCCTCCCGGCTCTTCATGTGAACAGGACTGAACCAACCTGTCCGCAAGATTTGGGCAATGCCACGTGCGTCGTTGCGATCCGTCTTGTTACGCATCGCTGACAGCGCGGCACTTACCTGGCGCGCCTCCATGCAAACGACGTCGAAACCTTCTGCCTTCAATCCGTAGAACAAGTGCTGGCTCAAAGTGCCAGACTCAAACCCGATGCGCTCGACCGAAACGGGAAGCGCGGCCAGATAGCCCGCGATCTCCTCGATTTCGCAAGGCAGGTCTCGCTCGTGCAGAACCGCGCCCTTGCCATCAACGACACAAATCGCGCACGAACGCAGCGACACGTCCAAACCTGCAAAATACTCCATTCGAAATCTCCCATGTTCACAGCTTCCCTGTGAGCCTATCGGGAGCTCGACCTCAGTTCACGGTCAGCCCAATTACGCATGCTTTAGGCTGGATGCGGACTCTGCGACGATGAATGCGAACCGCCGTTTTGTCCGCAAACTGTGAGTTGGAACAGACACAAATTTTGCCAGCGCAGCGAATGGCCGCTAAGCGGACTGCGACCGCAGCATTTGAATACGATGCTCAAGGTCGGCAATGGGCCGTCAAATGCACGAGTGGAACTTCGCTTCGCAAGCGATTGGCCTATCCCATGGTGGAGACTTTTTGATGAACCTCAATCACGTTGCCTTCTGGGTCGTGAAAGAACACTTGGTGCCACTCTTTCGAGAAAGCCGTTCCATAGTCTGAGTATGGAATGCCGCGTTCATCGAGCTTTCTGAGAAAGGCATCAAGGTCATCGGTACGAAAGGCAATATGCCCTCGTTCAACCGGATTAATTGCATGCATGTTTTTGAACGCGACATCTAAGTCCCGTTCCGCAAGATGCATCTGCATGCTACCTTCGGTCGCAAATCTGATTTTGCCGTCATAGCCCGTATCTTCGTTTGCTTCGGTGCGAGGGAAATTTTGTTGTGGGATATCAGCAAGACCAAGCACGCTTGTGTAAAAGTCGTGCATGCGATCGACATCGTCGGCCACAAAGTTAATGTGATGAAATTCCAGCTTCATTTTCAGTCATCTGTTCGATGTTTTTCTTCTGCGGTTCTAACATCAAAGGCCGCAGCTTGGGATAGGAGAAGTCGAATTGGTTTCTCCGAATTACAGCTTTGCCCACAATCCAGCTACTTCCCGTGCCAGGTCATTGTCCTCGCAAAAGGCAGATCCTATATGCGCGGCGATGGGTTTTGGAGGCCAATTCTGATGGTGCGTACGTTTGTTCTCATGGCCGTGATGACAGCTTTTGTGGGTGTCATCGGGCTCATGCTGGGCGGTGAGGTGGGCCTTGTCATCGCGCTCTGCCTCGCATTTGCGATGAACTTCTTCTCCTACTGGAATTCGGACAAAGCCGTCCTGCGTAT
>NZ_JBXWSB010000134.1:0-10911 GCF_059613205.1 Ruegeria sp. BHSB064 | reverse complement strand
GGATTTCGCTGCGATCATCAACAGATCACCGGTGTCCTTGAAGACCTTTGCCCATTTCTCGCCCGACAGGCCAAGTTCGTGGCCTCCGTACTTCATGGCAAAAGGTGATCCGAGTTGCGGTATCAGGTGCAAAATACCGGAGGTGCCGTTCAGAATAGCGGCCAGAACTTTGCTGATACCCGCGCCATGAGTCAGCACCTGTTCGGCCCGATCCCATGGCAGCAAATCATCATCAATCTTCTGCTGGAAGTGGCTTTCGCGATACTCGAACATCTCCTTGCGTTTTTCCAGCTCAGCAAGGCTCTCCTTGGCGATTTTTACCTCGTTCTCGCGGATTTTGGTGACGAGGTTTTGCATGTTGATCGCCTGCGTCAACCTGAGTTTCGCAAGCTCCTCGGCGTCTCGTTTTTCCATGGCGGATTGCAGCTTGGACCCAAACCCTTGAACAAGGCCCACATAGTCACGCGCCTTGGCGACCAGGTACGAGAACCGATAGGGCGGCAAGTTGCCCGCCGACGCACCCAGGATGTCACTCAGGCTCAAACCGGCTGCTCGTGCACGCACCAACGCCATAGGGTCGATTTCCGGGGCAAAAAGGGCCAGGTCGACACGTTCGCCGTCGATGTTTCGGCAGTTGTGGATTTTAAAAAGCCGATCCTCAACTCTGTCCCAAAGCGCCAGCAAGTCCTTGTTGCGCGGTATGCAAAAGACCGGTCCGATTTGGCGGACAATATGCCAGGTGAAGCGATCCGGACGAATGCGTCCCCAGATACGGGCATTGCGACCGCCCGCCCCGATAAAGCGAAGGTTTGCACGTTCTGCGTCCACGCGTCCTGTGCGGTTCCAGTCAAATTGCTGTCCGGGCCGACCGTCTGTTGCCACGGCAAAATCGAAGCGTTGTGCTTCAGCGACATGAGCTGATACCGCTTTGGGTGCCGGTTTGGCCGTTGCAGAGTCGGGCAGGTTGGCAACTGTTTTGTCGTCACCCAGCATCAATTCCGTGGCTCCGAGGCTGGCCACCTCGACCTTTTCCGCCGATAGCGGAGGACGGGAGTGGTCAAACCGGACTTCCGTATTTACCGCCGACTCGACTTTGCCACGAATTTCAGCGCCCAGCGTGTCTGATCTTTCGTAACCAACGAATGTGCGCCCGGCGATGACAAGGTCGTTAACGCCGACCCATTTCGGGCGTTTTGGGATGATCCAGTTTTCAACCTCGATCAAGAAATCCTGCCCTTTTTCCATGTGCGGCTTGATCCGCTCATAGTTGCGCGGACGAACGATACCTTCGCCGCAATCACCCGCATCCGCAGGGCGCGGTCCGAGGATCTGACGAACGAGATCGTAGAGGATATGGGCCTCGTCCACGCTTTCACGTGTGAACTGCTGAAACAAACTGTCAGCCCAGTCCAGAAGGTTGTCACAATATCGCATAACGATGTTCTTCTGGAACGCAGACAGCCTGAGGCGTCCGATCGCGTAGGGGTTGAAGGGATCCTTGCGATATGCCTCTTGTGCATCTTCGTCCGTCAGGATGGCGCGCAGGCTTGGCGGTTCCATGCCCTGGAACTCGTAGTATTGCCAGACCCTGTCTCTTTCTGCCTGAAGGCGTGCCGCGTCCGAGAGGCTGCCCAGATCCACGCCGCTGTCGAATTTGGCTGTTGGATCAAAGATGGCCTGATACCAACCCTGCGCCGAAGCGTAGTCGCCTCTGCTGTTCTGGTGCGAGGCGAGCAGTGCCGGAATGTGAAAGAACAGCTCGCGGAAATAGACGCCCAGCGGACCTGTGTAATCAAGCCGGTTGGTCGGGCCAACGACTCGCGTTCGGTTATTCGCACTGGTGATGAGATGAGACTTTTCGGCATAGTCGGCCTGCGCCTTCTTGTCGAGAAGGCCGTCCACGCCGCCGTAGAAAAGCGTGCGCCCGAGATCACCCAATACAGTCGTCCCCAAACGCCGTGCTTCGTAGGGCCGACCTGACCAGTCAAATGACCAGTGAAAGAAGCTGACATCGGAGTCCTTCTGGACCAAGGCTGCCGGGAACCCCCAATCGGAAACAGGCACCACGACATGAGGTTCGGGATCATTGACGCGCGCTACGGACGCACCTAGATCACTTGGATCGAGGTTCCAGTTGCCATCAGCACTATCAAGACTGTCTCTGCTATAGGACATTCCATAGATGTTGCTTTCGAAATTCCAGCGGGCAGTTGTGAAATCCTGTCGCGCAACCGTTGATCCCGGTAACCAGAAACCGCTGCTTTCGACCGTCTGTTCATAGATGCGCCGCGCGCTTCGGGATCCGGTGATGTGCATGATACCAGGGTCTCGGTTCCAGTAAATGTCCAGCCTGTTGCGTTCGGTGGTTGTCGGCGGATAGCCGACACGCTCGAACATATCGATGCGATATGGGACATGGTGGCCGCCGACATTCAGGTAGAGATCGCCGTTCAGTATTCCCGGATACACTTTCTTCCAGGCGGGCGTCACAAGTGTATGCCCATCCTGTGCCTCGGTATGGCTGGTTGAGAAATCATCCGTCCATGCGGGTATCTCCAAGGATGTTCCACGGCTGGTGACGGCCTCCAGCAGAATGCCTTGATCCCGCATTGTGAAGTAACGCCCCCTCAGTTCGATGGATTGCGGGGTGCTCCACGTGCCGTCCAGTTTGAGGAATGAAAACTTGGGCCGCAGTGTGTGCCTATAGCCAATAAACTCGTTCTCGCCATCCCGGACACGGGTCCAGGGGTTTGTGCTGATTTCCAGCCAGAATATGTGCAAACGGTTGTTGTAGATGATGGGCGACACATCGCGAACCGGGACAGCAATTCCAAGTTTCCGGCGGGATGAATAGGAAACGCGCCGGTCATCTCGCAGTTTTGAAAACGTCAGGTTTTCGATTGTCCAATAGTAATAGTTCGGCGGGTCGTCAGACGTGCAGCCAAAGACATGCAAAACGTCGCGTCCGTCGCTCCAGACATGTTCATGGTAGGCCCCGGCGATCCGAAGCCCAGCCACTTCTTCGAAACCGCGCAGGTATGCGGCATAGGCATCCAGTACAGTCTGTTCCGTGATGTCCTGTTGCAGCAGAGTTTTTTCAAGTTCCTCGAATTGAGGTGACTTGTTGTCCCGCAACTCGGGCAGCATGTAGTTTTCGGGCCAAAGAAAGACTTTTCTGTTCGCTTCCCACACCCGGTAGTTTTTGCGCCATTCCCATTCGTCGGACGGTATCCGTGTGGGGCTGACATGGACATGGTTGCCAGCGTCCGGGTCGCGTCTGTCCTGTTCCAAGTTCAGAACAATCCGGTGAATGTAACTTTGCAAAGACCCGATGGATGAAACAACGCGCGAGGTTCGGGCGCAACCTTCCATGTCGGGATCGATCAGGTAGTAATTGTACAGATCACCCCGATCATCGAACCTGCCATTGCTGTCACGGATCATGTAGTCGGTCAGAGCATCCCGGCGTCGCCCGCGAAGAGCGTCTTCATGTACTTCCATCGCCTTTTCAAAGCTTTCGGCATCCACAAGGCGAAGCTGAAGCGCGGCCTTCAGGCTTTCGGCACCTTCACCAAGTGCTGCCGGGTCAGACGATGCCAACAGGGCCAGCGCGTCTGCGCCAAGGCCGCGATCCTGTGCAAACGAAACGATCCGGCGCATCAGGTCCAGCGCGCTCAGCGCGTTTGCGGGCAGGCTGGCTCCGGCCTCAAACACGCGGATGGTGGCGACGTCACCGCCAGCAGCTTGGGCGAATTGATCGGTGTCGGCCGCAGCAAACCCATCGGCGACTGTGTGGGCAAGCAAAACGGCCTCAACAGTCTCGGGATGACCCGGCAGCCCGTCATCGTCAAGCAGCGCATCCAGATATGCCGCAAGCGACAGGATTGCGCCTCGCGAATAGGGTGCTACGGGATCCACCAGATCAAAGAGCGCGCGGTTGGCGTCAACAAAAGCCACACGATCAGCGGTCAATGCTTCGTGCTTGAATGCGGCAAGCGCCCTGACCATTGGGGCGGCTGCGTCCCTGAGTGGCCCGTGATCCGACGCAAACACACCGTCAATGACGGCTTGGGCGGTAATGTCCACACCCGTAAGCGCCGCAATTGCGTTCAGTTTTTCAGTGGAGATTTCAAGCGCCGCCGCCGTGACCTCGGGGACGATGACCCGCAGGTTGAATGTGTCGATAAGCAGCTGAAGGTCTGCTTCCGTGATGCCGCTTGGGAAACCACCTGTCGGCGCGGCAATGGCCGGTGCCAGTCCCACGTCAGGGGCCAGCCTCAGCATGTCGCGGGGTTCTGCCTGGAACAAGGCTGCATTGGCTTCGACAATGGATCGCGACTGATCTTCGGTGACGCCGTCCAAAAACGCAAAAACCGTTGGTGCGAAAATAGCGCGCTCTTCGGTGGCAATCCGTGAAACAACCTCCAACGCAAGATCTTCCACGTCAACGAACAATTCAGCTTCGACAGGGTCATCAAGCAAGCCCATAAGCGCTGATGCCGCCTCAAGATCGACTGCCAGCCGGGCGAACCTGTCGTGCTGTTCAAGCAGACGCTGCAACTCGTTTGCGCTTGTGATGGCATTGCCTCCGGTGGCGATGCGGATCGCAAGTCCAAGTTCATAAAAATCCAGTCTCAGAACATCCGCCAAAAGCGCATGTCTGTAGAGCAACGACAACGCGTCTGCGGACAGCAGAAAGCCCCGATCATCCTCTGCGGCGGCGTCCGGGTCTATCCCAAGTACCGGCGCTAGCATCAGGATCAGGTGCAACAAGTCCTCGTCTGAAATTCCCAACGCCACCCGCAACCGTTGCGAGACAAAGACACCCGCATTCGGGCCGGTTTCCGGCAGGGCTGCGTCGTCACGCAGCGCAGGGTGAACAAAACGTAGCGCAGGCGCGGGGAAAGGCGCGGAGCCAACGCCAGCTGCGGCACCGTTAAACAGCCGGTCCATCAGGCCGGGTTCGTCCGGATCCGCCCCGACTGGATCTGTTGGAACTGGCCCTGTCAACGACAAGACATCGTCGATATCCAGGGACAAGTTGTCGGCCAGTTGCGCAATCCCAACGATTTGCGACAGGGTAGCGTCGTTCAAGGTGCCCCCAAGCCTCTCAAGTACCACGCCCAGCGTGCGAGGATGCCAATCGAGCGCTCTGGCCAGCCGCCAGAAACGGTGCATTCGGTCAAGGGCGTCGCGGGTCATTCCGATCACACGCTCGATATCGTTCTGCACACTGTCTGCCGAACGTTTTTGGGCATCGATGCGAATGTTGTCTCCGCCCTGCACAAAGTCGGATTCTATGATCGCACCAATGGTGTCCCGGTCGATTTCCATCGCGCGCAGCAAGTCCTGGACATCGAACGGATTGGCAGTGTTGCCTGATCTTGGGAAACTGTTGCGAAAAAGCGCACGCAAATAAGCCCACTGATTGCGGCGCGTTGTAATCATCTCGTATGCGGCAACAGAAAGCTTCAATGCCGCACTGTTTTTTGCCGTGGCCCCGGCATCTGGCGCTGTAAGAGCAACGATTTCAGCGCGGTCTGTGTCAAAGTCCCTGAGGTTGAGATCAGCCGCCGCGACACGCCGGTCAAACGGTGTTACGAAGGACCGCGTGGCAGTTGGAAGGACATCGGCATAGACCTTGTCCAGAATGGCAGGGCGATCGGTGCCACTGATCGTGCCATCTTCGCGCGCGGCGATTGCCGCTTCGAGAATTTCATTGATGATCTCCAAAGTGGGGATCAGGTCATGGGTGGCGTCACACGTCAGCGGTTTTGTCCACAGGTCAGGGCGCCGGTTCTGGAGTTTTAGGGCATGATCTTCTTTTGCGCCGGTGAATTCCTTTTGTGTGACCTTCTCGTCAACAAAAGTCATCAGGTCGACAAAGTAAGCGGCCGGGCTGAGAACCGAGTCGCAATGCGCGCAATCGCAATAGCTTTGGTCGCCAAACAGATCGGCATATCCCGGTAAGTCCTTCAGCCCGTCTGTCACGTCCTCGAAAAGCGGCCCGATCCACGTCCAGTCAGGGCGTTCCCAACGCAACTCGTCCGCCAATGTCGCGACAATATTGCTGACGCCAAGCCGCATATCGCGTGCTGTTGCGATGACGATACTTGCCTCGGCCTCGGCGATACCGGTTTTCGCGGCAAGCTCGGACACCTGCAGATCTGCGATCCTCAGACCGGAATGCAATCCGCTTTTCATAAGAGCGGCGCTCGTACGCACTGAACCGCCGACACTCAATGTGCGTGCGCGTGCCTTCAACACGTTGAGTACAGGGCCCTGATCCGCGTTGGAAACTCCTCTGAAATCGAGCGCTTCCATATCCTTGGACCCAGGAGAAAAATCCATTCTGCGAAGGTCGATTGTTTCGTTTTGCTTGGCAAAATCCTCGAATACCGCGACCCGCTGGTTGAGTTTTGAAACCGTCGCCTGCGTTGCGGCACCCTGCGCGACGATCTCTCGCGTGCCCAGCCCGGGATAAGCATTCACAGTTGCCCGGATTTGGGCCAACCCTTCGGCGGTGGCTTCGTCCAAACCTTCTGGCGTGTCATCAAGGGCATCAGGATTGTCTTTGAGCAGCGTTCGCACTTTGCCATATGCCTGTCGAAGTTGATCTGTCGGAGGCGTCTTGAGCCGCGCGGCTAGACCTTCAGTGGGAAAACGTTCTTCGATCCGCACCTTGGTTGCGTCGGCGCGGGCAATCGCCTCTTCCCTATCGCTGCCTGCCAACTCGGGGGCAACGACCTTGGCCAGCGAGTCATTGTCGATACGCAGAATGTCGGGCAGTTGCTTTATTCGACCGCGCAACTCGGAAAACTCTGCACCACTCAGCCGCGCAGCCGCGTCGGAGTCATCGCCCAGAACCTTGGCGATCCCTGCCACAAGGCCAATGCGCTGGCCTTCGGATTTCGTCAACGCCTGATCGATAACAAGCGTGGCCACGCGCTGATCCGTCAACAATTCGCTGTTGGGAACCGCACTCAAAAGCGCTTTTGCAGCGCCATCCCGCAAACCGGCAATCTTCGTCAGCTTTGCCACTTCGGCGCGCGCAAGTTCTGGTCTGAGTTCGGGAAGGTCGGAAATTGCAACAGATGCCAGGTCACTGATTTCAGGGCCAAACACACCCGCCAGCCTGCCGCCATCCACCAGAATCGTTTCAGCGCGGGAACGCGCCTCGTCTTCAATATCCACAGCGTCGAGGACTGTGCGAGCGACATCTTCCGGTCGCGAGCGGGCAAGCTCTTCAGGCTGCAACCGGTCCAGCGCTTCGCGTATTGCGTCTTCGTGGCCGGGAGTTGCGTCCGCCAAGGCCCGTTCCAAACCGATACGCCGGGTTCCGGACAGAGCCGCGATAACCGTCTCTTCTTCTATCGTGTCCCGCAACGTACGGTTGCGAAGGTCAGCCAATTCTCGAAGGTTTTGGAGATCAAGAATAGGATCGGGCATAAGTGGTCCTCCGTCGATGAAGCAAGTATTCGGTTTAGAAAGCAGTCCTTGGAATCGTACCGCTGCAGCCCAGGACCGCAGCAGCGCTGGATGGTGAATTGAGTTGGGTGATCCTTTTCAAATCTTCACCCTATTGCTGTTTGGGCGGGCGACCCGCCCGAGAAAAAGCAGGGGCTGCGCGCCCCGAAATTCGGTTAGAACGGAGCACCACCACGGAAGTTCAAGCCAAGCGCGCGCAGGACGCGGCGCGTGCTTTCCGAGTGGCACCAGGCCAGAACGACGTCGTCCGAGTGTTCCAAAATCGCGGTCAGTTGGCTGTCGGTGAGCCGGGTTACATCGTGAATGTCGATGCGGGCGCTGGATGGAAGATTGACGAGGTCGTCGATAAAGAATTTCACTTCGCGTTGCGCAAGGTCGAACCCGGCTTCGGTACCATGACGACCGGTCAACACATTGATGACGCCGGAACCCGGAGTGCTGTCGAGGTGGCGGACAAGGTCATCTACATGCGAATGCGCAACCGTTTCCGCTGAGGTCCAGATGCGACTGCCGGTGGGGCTGGAAAACGCCCGCCAATTGACGACTTTGCTTTTCACAACAGACCAAAGCCGCGGAATGATGTCGACGCGGTATGCACCCGGAGAAAGACGGCTGGCCACTTGTGGTAAAAACTCGCGCAGCATTCGGCTGCGCATCGGATTCCAGTTGATCCCGGCCCGAAGACCCGTACGCGCCGCCAACTGACGCAGGTTCTTGAGACTGAACGCGGCCATGACTCGCCGCCCGGCTGATGCCAGGGCCCGCATGCCTGCCTTGAGCGCTACTTTGAGGCTGGCTTTGATCGCAGCCAGACTGCCGAACGATGCGACGGTCAGAATGACGTCAACGACTGTCAGGGCGACAAAAGCAGCCTGTCCCCAAGATCCAAGGTTTAAGCTGCCCATTCCGCCGGGAATGCCGCCAGATTCTCCTGGTTCGTCGGATCCAAACTCAAGGTTCCACCAGCCCGCGACCCTGACCACGTGATCCATGACAGTTGCAGGTTCCTGACCGCCGGGTCCATCGCCGCCGTTTCGGCTTTCCTGATCTGGAGACCGATTGCCGCCTGCGCTGCCCGACGTACTGCCGCTGCCCGAACCACCTGAATTCTCGGGCGGTGCGTTACCGGGCGGGGCGCTGCGCTCGCCGCCATTGCCGCCCGTGCCTGCACCAGTGTCCCCCGCAGGTGCCGTTCCTTGAGGATCGCCCTCCGGGCTTCCTTCGGCGCCACCACCGGGTCCACCGCCCTCTGCGCCGCCTGGTCCGCCGCCTGGACCACCGCCAGGCTCGGTTCCGGTACCACCTTTTGCACCGCCTGGGGTGGTGCCCGTTGCGTCAGGATTGGTGCCGGTCGAGTTGGGGTTTGTTCCGCCGCCCTCAGTGGCGGTTCCACCCTCGGTCCCGCCGGGTTCCGACCCGGTCCCACGACCTGTGCCGCCTTCGCGATGCGCTGGGCTGTCTTCTTGGCCGGTGCCGCGGCTTTGCGGGTCGCCGGTACCGCCGCCCCGGCCAGTCCCGGTGTCACCACGGCCCAGAGCGTTGGGATCATCCGAGACGCCCCCGCCACCGGGACCTTGTTGATCCGAGCCTTCGACGGTTCCGGTCCCTTCCGGGTCGCCGTCCTCGGTCCCAACTTCACTATCTCCCGTTCCGTCGGTTGTGGTGCCGGTATCTGACCCGGTCGCTTGCCCACCGGTATCTGTTGGCGTGCTATCCGACGGAGTGTCGTTGCCGGTGCCATCGGCCTGCGGGCTGCCAGAGCCGCCGCTGGGATCCGGTGGCGCATCCGGTGTGTCGCCCGAAGGGTCTGTGGTTGGGGATTCCGGGTCGCCGCCGCCACCGTTCTGACCTCCTGCCGCGCCCGGCTCAGCGCCGTCACTGTTCCCACCACGCCCCGCCGTGCCAAGCATGATGATGTCCGCACCGTTCGCCTGATCGCGCGCGGCCAGTCGTTCCAATTCGGCACGCGTCCCGAAATGGACCGTACCTTCAGTGCTGATGTAGTAAGTGATTTGTCCAAGGGCATAGCGCAGTTGAATCGCCGGAGTCTGACGTCCCAGAGCAGCTGTGACCGACGGTGGGTCAGGTCGCGCAGGCGCCGCGATACGTCGTCCCGGACGGGTTCGGGTCGTTTGCAGACCGGAGCGGTCGAAATGCGAAACCGGGTTCGAGCGCGCGTAAATAAAGAGATTGGGACCGTCGATCGATCCACCTGGATCCGGTGATATCCATCGACAGAGCCAGCTTGCATAATACCGTTGACCGATATGATGAAACCCGGTGGTCGCGTCCCGTTCGCGCTGCACAAAGCCATAGGCTTTCAGTGCCGTTTCACGCGCGCTGTCCGCAGCGGCAAAGGCGGTCTGGCCATAAGGCATGAATTCTTCATAGCTGACAACGCGGGCCGCTTCGTCCAACCGAAGAGTTGCTGATCCCAGATGATCGGTAAGCGTATACCGAATCCGGGTTGCGGTCGGGTCCGTTGTCTCTCGGGCCGTGGCGTCCAGGGACCAGCGATGCAGCTCGGCGATCTCTGAGAATCCATCCGACAAACGGGTGACAAAGCGTTCGAGGATCAAGCTGTTTCCGCGGAAAATCCTGCGTCTTTCCGCTGTGCCTAAATAGGTGACTTCGATCCGCTCAACGCTGCCGTCGCCTAGCAACCTGCGAGTGATTTTGCGCAGGCGCGTGCCGCTGCCATCGTACAAATAAATTTCATCGTCATCCGGGCGCAATTGGGCACTGCGATCGATGATGACAGCGCGCAGCAACCTCTGATCGTGCCGCCAATGCAGGCTGCTCAGGTGGTCGACCTGCCGCAATTCGCCGCCCGCACCAAATTCGGCCGCCGCTGCCGCAGGGCTAACCGGTGTACCGTCGGGTCGCGTCGCTGGTCGTGACCGGTTGCTGGCCGTATCAACCCAGAAATCCGTGGTAAAACTGGCAATTGTCCCGTTGTGCCGCAGCCTCGTTAGGTTCCCTGAAAGATCATAAGTGTAAGTTTGTATGAACCGCTCAGTCCCGGTTCCATCCGACAAAGGCAGGACAGGTGTCGGGCCCGGTGTGGCAGTGAAGGCACCATGCGCGCGCCCTTCGGATTGGGTCAGGCGATAGAATGCGTCATACGTGTAGCGGCGCATTGCATCTGCACCAGCAATGGCCGAAAAAACCGCGCGGGCGCTGCCCGAATGCGCCTGATCAATGCTGCCGGTCACGTTGCCGACAGGGTCATACGTTAGGCTGAGGTCCTGTAAAACCGGAGCGCGCCCGCCCGCTGCTGATCGGGTCGCGCGAATGCGACGAACCAGCCGCGTGCTGTCATCGAACTCCCGGCTGACTGTAACCCCGTTACCATAATCGATGCTTTCCCGTTCGCCATAGATCGAGAGGCGGACGTTGTTCAGAATCTCGGTTTCGCCAACC
>NZ_JBXWSB010000133.1:0-10781 GCF_059613205.1 Ruegeria sp. BHSB064 | reverse complement strand
GTGTCATCGATGATGTCAGGGACGTTGAAGCAAATTATGGTGTCGACCTGAACTCCGATGGTCAAATCGGCCATTTCACGACCAACATTGAATCCAATGGATCTACGACCCTCGGATTCACAACGCGAAACGTGTATCTGATAAATGGCACCGTCAAGCTCGCTTTGGGTGATGGCTCCACAGTTGGGCCCCACAGCATTGCCGGGTGGCAAGCCGTTCAGGCCGAAGCCGCATCAGGCGGAGGTTACACAGTTCTCTGGCAAAGCGCCGGTGGTGTCTATGGTGAATGGATCGTCGATGCTTCTGGTCGACTTCAAAGTAGCAGTGTCATCGATGATGTCAGGGACGTTGAAGCAAATTATGGTGTCGACCTGAACTCCGATGGTCAGATCGGCCATTTCACGACAATTATCGAATCCAATGGCTCCACCACACTTGGGTATTCCACACGTGGTGTCTATGTGATCGGTGGAAGCATCGATTTGACCGATGCTGACGACGCTTTGGTCGGACCCAGCAGCATTGCCGGGTGGCAAGCCATTCAGGCCGAAGCCGCATCGGGCGGAGGCTACAGAGTTCTCTGGCAAAGCGCCGGTGGTGTCTATGGTGAATGGACCGTCGATGCTTCTGGCAAATTTCAGACAAGCGTTATTATCACCGACGTCTCAAGTGTCGAAACCTTCTATGGCGCCGATATCGATGGCAGCAGTACAATCGGAAAGGCGCTGCCAAAGCTGGCAACGACAGCGTCCGCCGAGCCGAAACTGGTGTCTGTAGATCAGGCTTTGGACCTGACCGATTGGGACGAGACCACCGAACTTTTGAAGTTTGTACCCGAAATGACCGCTGATGCAGACGCTGAGGACATTTATACACTGGTGGAAGCGCTCAGTGCTGGGGGTTCGGCGCTGCCCGGTGTCGACGGCCAAGTCGACTTTAAATGGTTCAATATTCCAGAGAACGCAGGAGATAGAGACGTCGAACCGTTGATTGCAACTTTGTTCGAGGAAGATGGTTTCCTTCTCTAGGGGCCTCACGGCCCCGGAAGTGACTGAACAAACACACGGTAACAGCGCGAAGTGTCGATTACCCTTAATACGCGATAGCATCAGGTTCGGGAATCGCTGAGTCAAAGCGTCTTGGCGATCCTCACACCCGAATGCGCATCTCTTTGCTATGGCAAAATGCGCCGGATCAGATTGACGCCTCTAGCTTGAAATGGCGGCAACACGACTCACCACTACCACTCGCGCAATCGCGTTTTTGACTCCGCATTGGCCTTAGCAAACAACGGCACCAACATGGCGGACGTAAACATAAGTCTTCTGGAACATGGCTCTACAGCCAAAAATTGCCTATTCTGGAACATGGGCTGTGGTGAAACCAGACGACATATGACATAGCTTCTGAGACCTAAAGACCGCTTAAAGAGAAGAAATTAGCAACGATGGAAATAGTCGCGCTTTCCATTCCGGACGTGAAGGTGATTACCCCGAGGCGTTTTGGCGATCATCGCGGGTTCTTTGAAGAAACTTACAATGCAGACAGTTTTGCCGCTGCTGGCATAGACACACCGTTTGTTCAGGACAATCACTCGCTGTCCAGCGCAGTAAACACTGTTCGAGGGCTGCATTTCCAGGCACCACCCCGTGCGCAGGCCAAGCTGGTACGCTGCGGGCGCGGCAGGCTGTTCGACGTTGCCGTGGACATACGAAAAGGGTCTCCAACCTATGGCAAATGGGTTGGCGAGGAGTTGAGCTTTGAGAACGGACGCATGCTGTTGGTGCCCGCAGGTTTTGCACATGGTTTCGTGACCTTGGAGCCGAACACCGAGATCGTTTACAAATGCTCCGACACCTACGCGCCGGAAACGGAAGGTGCCCTTCTGTGGGATGATCCCGATGTCGGAATAGATTGGCCGCGCAGCAGCTCTGCGCCCCAACTCTCCGAAAAAGACAAGGTTGCACCTGTTCTTCGTGATTTAGACTCCCCTTTTGTGTTTGAGGCAGGACAATGAAAATTCTTGTTACGGGTGGTGCCGGTTTTATTGGCTCTGCCGTTATTCGGCGCGCAGTTTCGGACGGGCATTCTGTCGTCAATGTTGATGCGCTGACTTATGCTGCTTGCCTGGACAATGTTGCGTCGGTCGCCGATTCTCCGGCCTATGCATTTGAACACGCTGATATTCGGGATGCCGAGGCGATGTCTGCCATCCTGGACAAGCACCGTCCCGATGCGATCATGCATTTAGCTGCAGAAAGCCATGTGGACCGTTCGATAGATGGACCTGCAGCCTTTATCGACACAAATATTACAGGCACATACGTTTTGCTGGAAGCCGCGCGCGCCTATTGGCAGAACGCAGGCCGCCCGGAAAGTTTCAGGTTCCACCATATTTCGACGGATGAGGTGTTCGGGTCATTGGGGGCAACCGGTTTTTTCACCGAGGATAGCCCGTACCAGCCAAATTCGCCCTATTCCGCTTCGAAAGCGGGATCAGATCATCTGGTCCGAGCTTGGCGGGAAACGTATGGCCTGCCGGTGGTTCTGACCAATTGCTCGAACAACTATGGGCCCTTCCAGTTCCCGGAAAAGCTGATCCCTGTGGTCATCCTGAACGCTTTGTCCGGGCGGCCGATCCCAATTTACGGGAAGGGTGACAACATACGCGATTGGCTACATGTTGAGGATCATGCCGAAGCGCTGTTGCTGGTACTGGAAAAAGGCGAACTTGGTCGCAGCTATAATATCGGTGGCGAAAACGAGATGACCAATCTCGATCTCGTCAGGATGCTGTGCGAAATTCTGGATCGACTGAAACCTGGCTCTGCGCCCTATAGTGATCTGATCACGTTTGTTGCGGATCGTCCGGGCCATGATCGCCGTTATGCCATTGATCCGACCCGTGTCCGTGAAGAGTTGAACTGGCGTCCGTCATACACCCCTGAAACCGGACTTGAACAAACCGTTCAGTGGTATCTGGACAACGCAGACTGGCTGAATGCCTTACAAGCACGCAGCGGTGTGGGAGAGCGTTTGGGGACTGGAAAATGAAGGCACTGATGTTTGGGCATAGCGGCCAAGTGGCCACCGAACTGCGTCGCCGCGCGGACAGCCATGGTATAAAGGTCGAAGCACTGGATCGCACCAAGGCGGACTTGTCCAACCCCTCGCAATGCGCGGAGGCTGTCCAAGCTACCGATGCTGACGTCATTATCAATTCAGCGGCCTATACTGCGGTAGATAAGGCTGAAGAAGAATTCGATCTGGCGCAACGGATTAATGCAGACTCGCCCGGCGCAATGGCACGCGCGGCTGCAGCGCGGGGTCTACCTTTTCTGCACATCTCAACGGATTATGTGTTCGACGGATCCGGCACAACCCCTTGGACAACCGATCACCCGACAGCGCCTTTAGGCGCTTATGGCAAAACCAAGTTGGACGGCGAGCTCCAGATCGCTCAAGCGGAGGGATGGCAGGCCATTCTGCGTACCAGTTGGGTATTTTCGGCCCATGGGAAGAATTTTGTCAAAACCATTCTCAGACTTGCTGAAACCCGCGACAGATTAACAATTGTCGCCGACCAAATCGGCGGACCAACACCTGCGGCGGCCATTGCCGACGCTCTTCTTGTCTTGGCCAATAACCAAACAGGCGCTGAAGGCGGGCTTTTTCATTTTTCCGGCGCTCCTGATGTCAGTTGGGCGGACTTCGCTCGCGAGATTATTGCGCAGTCAGGTCTGACCACTCAGGTCGAAGATATCCCGACGACGGACTACCCTACCCCGGCCCCCAGACCGCTGAATTCGCGCATGAACTGCGATCGCCTGAACGCCGTATTTGGAATTCGCAGACCAGATTGGAAAATCGGCCTGAACCAAATATTGCGCGAACTGAATTCAGCCGCCAGCTGAACCCTGAAAGGACAAAGCATGCAACGTAAAGGCATTATTCTTGCCGGAGGGTCCGGAACACGGCTTTATCCGATCACTATGGCGGTTTCTAAGCAATTGCTGCCAATCTATGACAAGCCGATGATCTTTTATCCTCTGAGTGTTCTGATGCTCGCGCAAATTCGCGAGATTGCCATCATCACAACACCTCAGGATCAGGATCAGTTCCAACGCATGTTGGGCGACGGCAGTCAGTACGGGCTGTCGATCACCTGGATTGTTCAGCCTTCCCCAGACGGCCTTGCACAAGCATACACTCTGGCCGAGGACTTTCTGGCAGGCGCTCCATCCGCACTGATCTTGGGCGACAATATTTTCTTTGGTCACGGACTGTCCGACCTTCTTCTGGAAGCGGACCAATTGAAACGTGGGGGGACCGTCTTTGCCTATCGCGTGGCCGATCCCGAACGCTATGGGGTCGTGGATTTCGAAGGTTCGAAAGCACGTGCGATCATCGAAAAACCCGAAGTGCCGCCATCGAACTATGCGGTAACTGGTCTATACTTCCTGGACGGAGACGCTCCGGCGCGGGCACATGAAGTGCAACCTTCAGAGCGCGGCGAATTGGAAATAACATCGCTTCTAGAGATGTATTTGCAAGAAGGTTTGCTGGATGTGCAGACCATGGGACGCGGATTTGCTTGGCTGGATACCGGCACGCATGGCTCTTTGTTGGACGCGGGCAATTTCGTACGGACCATCGAGGCGCGTCAGGGTATGCAGACCGGAAGCCTGGACGAAATTGCATGGGCAAATGGCTGGATTGACAATGAAGCGCTTGAAGAACGCGCGCGACTGTTTGCCAAGTCAACCTATGGTGCCTATCTGAAGCAATTGCTGGACTAGAGGCGAAATCCCCGACGTGACATCGGAGTGTTAACGCAGAAAGCCTCGGTTTTCGCCAGTCGGACTGCGTTTGCGGGCCACAGCTTTTTTTGGGCTTCTTGAATTATCATCAAAAGATGAATGCGTTATTGGTGCCGGGTTTCAAGCTGAGTGGGACTTGAAAGGAACCGGGCGAACACTTCGGCTCTGCCAAACTCCGCGCAAAAACGAACTTTGTTTTGAACGCTTTCGGGCTGAAAACAACACGACCGGTGACAGCATCTGCAAAAGTGCGGTTGCAAGCGCTCGGGGGAAAGCAAATGGAACGTTGTGTTTCCGAGCCACGTACACTCGCGATTGTCCCATAAAGAACCCCTTCAACCCGGCAACCACGGCGTTGCTGGGCGAAGAAGTGCCTTGAACATGCGTAACTTGCGCATCATGAAGATAGTACAACGGACCACAAACGGCCTTGAGCCGAAGGCTTATGTCATCGTCTTCGTGGTACAGAAAGATCTCCGGATCAAACCCCCCGACAGTTTCAAAAGCGGAACGACGAACCAACAGAGCCGCACCGAGAAGAACCGGGAGTTCCAGATCACCGTCAACCTTTTTAGTGCGCAGCGCTTCACTGCGTGGCGTAATAACACTGGAACGACGAAAACTCGGTTTTCCGGATTTGTTCAGGATCCTCGGATTAAAGGCAGATGCGGTGGGGTAACGATCCGCACCCGCCTGCATGGCGTCCAATGCCCCAGGCAAAAGTATGGAATCAGGGTTCAGAAACAGAATCAGATCAGTATGCGCACGTTCAGCACCCAGGTTGCAGGCAATACCAAACCCCTTGTTTTCGTTGTTTCTAAGCAAAGTAGCCCCGTGCGCATCGGCCAGTTCCTGTACTTCTTCGACATCATCCGAGGCGTTGTCTACCAATATCATGGGTATGCCATCCGGAATGGAGTTCAGCATTTCGGGCAAAACACTGCTGCTGTTGAAGCAAACACTTATGATGGTGATCTGTGACAAATGCGCCTGCTGCCTAGCATAAAAAGTGTGCAGTACGTGATCTTAAACACCAGTCGGGTCAACCCCATTTCTGAAACGTCACCTTTTTGTACGCGCTATTCTGAACACAAAACAACCGTGTTGATACAAAAACGCCTTATACAAATTATACTAAAGCGTTGTTCCAATTTGGTTTTTGCGGCGAAAACGGCCGAGCATCCTGAAAAAGGACGCATCCACGGGCAAAACGCGAGCGCCAGTGTGAAGCGGAAAATGGCATCAAAAATGTGCGTTGAACCCGGTTTGAGCAGTGCTGAACACTACGACCACTGGTGCCGTAGTGGAAAGGTTGCATGTGTCATACCATCTTGAGGTAATTGTTGGCAAAAATGCGCGCAGATCACCGCTTTGGCCTTGGAATGCTGTAGCGCCGACATTGTCGTTCCTGAATATCTGTGCGAAGGTGTTGAAGGTTCTTCAAAGACAATCTGGAGGTGCCACGTCGATACTGACACTTACTTGTAGAGTCTGGGATTGCCGAATAAACCCAAACGATATAGCAGCCATATTCTAAATCGATATCAGCGTCACGGAAGTAATATTGTGAGCGAAAAACACACCTACGAATACGACATTGACATGAACAGCGATGTGGCGCCGGCTCGTGTGCTACGCATGGTGAAACCAGGATCAAAGGTTCTCGAGATTGGCGCTGGACCGGGCTCGATCACACGGCATCTTTCCGGGACATTGGAATGTGACGTTGTAGCGCTTGAAATCGATCCTACTGCAATCGAAAAACTGAAGCCCTTTGCGCGTTCAGTGTACCCGATGGACTTAAACGATGCCGCATGGAGCGACGTGGTTCGTGAAAAAGACGGGTTGTTTGATTATGTGATAGCGGCAGATGTATTGGAGCACGTTTACGATCCCTGGTCTGTCCTTTCAGGCATGAAATCTCTGTTGAACGACAACGGATCTGTGATCCTTTCTTTGCCGCATGTTGGTCACGCCGCAGTTGCTGGATGTTTAGTTGACGAAGACTTTGAGTACCGCGATTGGGGCCTGCTGGACCGAACGCATATTCGGTTTTTCGGCATAAAAAACGTACAGCACCTGCTTGCTTCGCAAGGAATGAGCATCGAACAGGCCGAGTTTGTTGTGCGAAGCCCGGAAATGACGGAGTTTTGCCACCGTTGGAGCCGTCTGCCAAATGACGTGCAAACCGCCTTGCAGCGGAACCGCTTTTCCCACGTTTTTCAGGTCATCAGCCGATCCGTTCCGAAAGAGCGTGCTGAGAACGACCTCTACTTGATGAATCTCCCCGTTGAGCGACCCGATCAAGAGACAGTAGAGTTGTGGACGAACATGATGGCGGGTCTGCCTGTGTCTGAAGATATAGATCTTCAGTCTACAATCGGTGCAGCAAACTCTAACGAGATCATAAAACCCGGCCCTTTGGCCAAAAAGAAAAAGAAGTCACTTGCACGGCGTTTGGGGTTGAAGAAGTAATGACCTCCAAAAATGCCAATCGTGAATTCGAAAATATCCGTACGATTGCTTACTACCTACCTCAGTTTCATCCAATTCCGGAGAACGACGAATGGTGGGGTAAAGGCTTTACCGAGTGGACCAATGTAACCAAGGCAAAGCCGCTTTTTACCGGACATTACCAGCCGCACTTCCCGAGCGATCTTGGCTATTATGATCTGCGGGTTCGAGAAACCCGGCTTGAACAAATCGAAATGGCCAAGGCAAGCGGTATTGATGGGTTCTGCTACCATTACTATTGGTTTTCAGGCAAACGCCTGCTTGAACGCCCGGTCGATGAAATGCTTGCGGACCCAGACAGCGACATGCCCTTTTGCCTGTGCTGGGCAAACGAAAACTGGACGCGCCGCTGGGATGCTGCTGAACATGAGATACTGATCGCACAAAAGTATGCGCCCGAGGACGATCTGGAGTTCATCAAATCGATCGAACCGTTCTTTCGCGACCCACGCTACATCACGATTGACGGTGCACCGATTCTGATCGTGTACCGCCCTCAGCATCTGAAAAATGCTCTCAAGTCCGTGCAGGTTTGGCGTGACTATTGCGCGTCTGTCGGGATTCCAAAAATTCACCTGACCTGCGCGCTGACACATCGAAATTGGGATTACGCCTCGTTCGGGTTTGACTCCGGTGTTGAGTTCCCACCGCATGGGATCAACGTACCGAACCTATCAGCAGAGGTGGACCTGCACGGAGACTTCCAAGGGTTGTGCGTCGACTTCTCAACGATTGCGGAACAGTATCTTGGCCACAAATATGGGCCGGAAAACAACGTTTACCGCTCGGTTTTCCCGTCATGGGACAACACAGCCCGGCGCAAGGAAAACGCAATGGTTGTATTGAACGGAACCCCTGAAAATTACGAATACTGGTTGTCGAGCGCGTTGCGGCAAACAGCTCAGGACTTTCCTGGTCAGGAGAGATTGGTCTTTGTAAACGCCTGGAACGAGTGGGCAGAAGGATGCCATCTGGAGCCTGATCGAGAGTTTGGGCACGCGTTCTTGGACGCGACTCAATCCGCTCTTCGGGGGTCCAAGCTGACGGGATGGACACATGTTGGTGTTCCAAAAGAATCGCAGCGGAGTGACAGCACCAAAGGTGCTGCAAAACCAGTACCGTATGGTGCGAACAAGTCGCTGCCCAAACGAGCATTTCGACTTTTGCGTGATACGGTCAGCGGTCGGCTGCTTAAAGAATGGCTGGCAAAGTCTCGCACAAAATAAATGCAGAGAGTGGGTCGTTTGCATGTTAAGTGTTGATGCATCTATGTGAGCTTAAGTTGGTTCAGTCCAAAGCTTAGAAAGACATCTGTTGCCCGGAAGCACCGAAGCGCTTGAGTACGAGAATATCTATGCCTATCAAAGATACCCTGCTTTTCTATGTGCTTTCGGCAGCTTCGAAACTCAGCCCCCCTCTTTCATCACGTACCGCTCGGAGGTTTCGAAACTCGGCCAAAAAAAGAGACCCGAGACGAGCAACAAAACACAAACAGCATTTGGGTCGGCAAGGCTTTGAGGGCGCCGTTCGAGCTGATGAGTTTGTCCCATTCGATCCGCAACCAAAAGCTGAACCAGCGGTGCGGGCAATTGCACATTACTTGCCGCAGTTTCACCCGTTCAAGGAAAATGATCAATGGTGGGGCAAGGGTTTCACGGAATGGACCAATGTTGGCAAGGCGATCCCGAACTTTCCGGGCCACTACCAACCGCATTGCCCTATCCACTTGGGCTATTACGACTTGCGAGTGCCTGAAATCATGGTCGAACAAGCCCGGATAGCAAAAGCATACGGGATCGGTGGCTTTTCCTATTACTATTACTGGTTTGCTGGAAAAACTCTGATGGAAGATCCGTTAGAGAAGATGCTGAGCAACCCTGATGTTGACATACCCTTCTGCCTGACTTGGGCCAACGAAAACTGGACACGCCGCTGGGACGGGCGCGAGCACGATGTACTAATTTCGCAGAACCACTCAATAGAAGATTCAATAAACCTTCTGCGTCACATCCGTAAGTATTTTGACGACCCGCGATACATCCGGATAGACGGAAGACCTGTATTCATCGTTTATCGAGCGAATATTATTCCTGACATTCAGGAGACAACAAAGGCTTGGCGTCAAGAGGCGCAACGCTGGGGCGAGACTGACCTTTATCTCATAGCAGCCCAGACTTTTGACATCGGGAACCCCCAGGAACTTGGCTTTGATGCCGCGATGGAGTTTCCGCCCCATCAGGTGAAGCGCACCGATATCACAGATGAGATGGGCGTTTACAACCCCGAGTTCACCGGTGCCATTTTGGACTATAACGCCGTGGTTGACGCAGAACTTGGCAAAAGTGAACCGGATTATAAGCTGTTCCGGTCATCAACGCTTTCCTGGGACAATACCGCCCGCAATCAGGATGCGCCGCGCATTATGGGCAGGTTTTCGATTGAAGCTTACAAACGCTGGACAGCTCATTTGGGCAATCAGGTCCTAACGCAGGAAAAATACAGCGCTGACGAAAAAATTGTCTTCATCAACGCATGGAATGAATGGGCAGAAGGAACACATCTTGAACCGGATCAACGGTATGGGTTTGCCTATCTTCAGGCAACCTACGATGCGTTACCCAAGAAACAGTAAGTTCGTTGGGTTCTTTGCGTTTTGCCAAAGAACCCATCACATTTTGTTTTTGTACTATCGAGTTTTTTGGAAAAACACGCCAACGCCGTCGATTTCATGAATTGCTGGGGGTGTGTATCCGATTTCGTCCAAATAGTCATGCACGGCCGCCTTGGCGGCGGGAACGACGTGATAATCATCCACAATGATCCAACCACCTTTCGAGATTTTTCCAAAAAGGTGCTTTAACGGATCTATCGTCGATTCATACATGTCACCATCAAGTCTAAGAACCGCGATTTGCTTGCTTGGGACCAAAGGCATCGTGTCTTTGAAAAAGCCTTCGATGAAAACAACTTGATCGTCCAGAAGATCAAATTTTTCAAAATTGGAACGGACCGCATCTGCAGAAACTGCCAAAGCATCGTATTTGTGAAAATCCGACCCCTTGTCGTGGGGATACAAATCTTCATTCGGCTCAGGAAGACCCTGGAAGGAGTCGCACAAAACTACGCGACGATCGTTTATGCCGTATGCGAAGAGTACAGCTTTGGCAAAAATGCTCGCACCGCCGCGCCAAACCCCGGTTTCCACAAAATCTCCCGGAACTTTGTTTCCAATAACCGACTCGACCAAAGTGCGTACGTTAGCCAGACGCTTGCTGCCAACCATTGTGAACGCCACAGACGGCCAATCCCATCCATGTTCACGGTTCACCGGGTTGTAGTCCGGTTTGGTATCACCAATCAAAATTGGCGGGTCCTCGTAGATCGTACCGTCCAGAGTACGAGCGACCGTGGTCAAGTATTTTTCGCGGAGATCGTGAAACATTTTAG
>NZ_JBXWSB010000132.1:0-11169 GCF_059613205.1 Ruegeria sp. BHSB064 | reverse complement strand
ACCAGGCGCCTTGTCCTTGAGGTCCAGCACGATCCGCTGCGCCGTTTTCGGCCCCACACCTTTCGCCGCCTTGACCGCGCTCCAATCCCCCAAGGCAATTGCGCGGCTTACGCCATCCGGCCCCAAGGCGCTGAGAATGGCCAGCGAAACTTTAGCACCCACCCCCTGAACCGAACACAGAAGCCGGTGCCATTCCTTCTCGACCAAGGACAGAAATCCATAAAGCTGCATCAGGTCTTCGCGCACGACCATGTCGGTATAGATCGAAACCGCTTCTCCAACACCCGGCAATGCCGCCATGGTGCGGTCGGAACAATAAACGATATAGCCAACGCCCCGGACATCGATCAGCACGTGATCCGCTGCGCGATAATCCAGCCGCCCTGTCAGTTTGCCAATCATGCCCGCACCTCTTTCACACGCGCCTGTTGCGTCTTTCCGTAATAGGCGTGACAGATCGCAATCGCCAGCGCATCCGCCGCGTCAGCACCTTTTGGCAGACACCCCGGCAGCTGCAGCTTGACCATGTGCAATACCTGCTCTTTCTCGGCGTGGCCCACGCCCACGACAGTCTTTTTGACCCGATTGGGTGCATATTCGCCAACCGGCAATCCAGCCTGCGCCAATGTCAGCAGGGCCACCCCCCGCGCCTGGCCAAGCTTGAGCGTACCCGCCCCGTCCTTGTTGACGAAGGTTTGTTCAATGGCAGCCTGGTCCGGTTGGTGATCGGCAATCACTTCGACAATCTGGTTGTGCAGCGACAACAGACGCTCACCCAGATCATCCCCATCTGACTTGCACAATCCATTTGCAACATGGCTCAGACGGCTGCCATTTGATTCGATGACGCCCCATCCCAGGGTCCTAAGCCCCGGATCAATGCCCAGAATTCGCATGTTTTGCCTCGGCCTGCTCGGGTTTTGTGATCTTTTTTCAACGCCTAGCACGAAGCGTGAACATTTTCCAAGCGAATTGACCTGAGGTCTGAAAACGACACCCCTGTCCTGCACGCGACTTGAACGCATATTTGCGACCCCAGGAAAGTCTGAAAACGGCACCAACATAAAGGAATTTTCATCAATTATTTAAGGGGATTACATCTCTGTGAAGCGTTGCAAAAATTGCATAGGACACATGCAAAAACTAAACTTGTGCACGCGAAATGGCAGCACTAGATGCCGGTCAGATCGCAAGATTGAAAAGTGAACACAAACCAGAAGGAAACAGGATATGGCTGCACTGGACACTACCCGCATCGCCACCACTGGCTCGTTCGGCCTCGTTGGCCGTATCGGCGCATATTTCGTATCGGCTGTGAACGCAGCAATCGAATGGAATGACGCCCGCGTAACTCGCAACGCGCTGACCGTTCTGAGCGACCGCGAACTGGACGACATCGGCCTGTGCCGTGGCGACATCGACGCCATCGCCGAAGGACGTCGCTAATTCCGACCACCACTTATACGCCCCTGGCTTTTGGTCATGCGGGCAACAAGAAACACCGCGCGCCCGAACGGCACGCGGTGTTTTTTTGATTAAAGCTTAGAATTCAGAAGAGCAGCTTGTTCATTTGCTGGGACAGCGCCTGAGACACAGGATCAATCTGCATCACCCAGGCCCCTGCCTGTTCGACCTTGGTCCCTTCATTCAGGCTGTCGATTCTGTACTGATATCCCGTCGGCCCAAGGTGGGACAAAAGAAACGCTTTGAAAACAAAGAACGCAACAAGCGTGAACAGCAGCACCCGTACTGGCACGGCAGAGCTGACCCGTTGCGGCCTCATGACCACCAGACCATCTTTGCGCATCGTCGCGCGATAGCCCCGGCTCATCTTCTGATGCTTCTTGTTCAGGCGATTAACGCGCTGATTGAACTCCAGTTGTTTACCCGTCATGGCAGCCTCCAAAAAACCGCCCCCCTCGACTTTGATCAGAAAACGGTAATTAGAGATTGCGACAAAAGCGTGGCAAAATTCCACAAAACTCCTGCAAATGGCCTAATTTGCGCCCTGTTTGCTTAAAATTAGGGTCGTCCATTCACCAATCTCGCCTCTGTGCGCAAGATTGAACTCGTTTTGAGAATAAACGGAAACCACATCATCTGCCTGCTCGTTAAGGATTCCCGACAGTATCGCATACCCTCCGGGGCGCAGATTCGCCGAGATTTCAGGCGACAACGCCACCAGCGGACCCTTTAGTATATTGGCAAAGATCAGGTCGTACGGGGAGTCTGTCTTAAGGTCAGGGTGATCGAAGCCAGCGGCTTCCACGCATTTCACCGCACCGGACATACCGTTTGCCTTCAGATTGGCTTCGGCCACGTCAACGGCGACTTCGTCGATATCGCTGGCGATGATGTCGCCATCCCAGACCCGAGCAGCAGCCATAGCCAGAACAGCCGTGCCGCAGCCAATATCGGCCACTTTCGACGCAGTAAAGCCGTCGTCCAGCAAGCGATCCAGTGCCTTTAAACACCCCAATGTCGTGCCGTGATGCCCGGTGCCAAAGGCCATTGCAGCCTCGATCAGCAACGGAATGCGGCCTTCGGGCAGCTTGTCGGCATCATGGCTGCCGTAGACAAAAAACCGGCCCGCTTCGACGGGCGCAAGCTCGCGCCGCACATGTGCGACCCAGTCGGTTTCGGGCAGCTCTGACACGACAAAGGGCTTTGCTTCGAACGCAGCTGCCAGAACAGCAAGCGCGGTCTCATCCGGGGCTTCGGTGAAATAACCGCCCACTTCCCACAGGCCCGAACCGTCCTCGACCTCGAACACGCCAACACCGGTGGGTTCCGGCTCCAAACGCTCCATGGCTTCGCCCAGACCTTCGGCGGCCTTCTTACCTGTCAGCGTGGTCAGCGCGGTGAATGTGGGCATATGGGCCTCCTGTCTCAGTTGGCACAGCGCCTAGGCCGCTGCGTCGCGAAGGTCAAGCCGCCCGGCCTATTCCGCAGGTGCCGGAGCGTATTTGGTCAGGGTTGTCTCATTACCCGGTTCGGGATGGCGCGGGATCAACAACGACAGCAGCAGCGAAACAATGGCCATCGCCGCCGCCAAACCAAACACTGCTCCCGGCGAAACCACCCACAAAAGCCCCAGCAAAGCGGGCAAGAAGACAGCGGCGATGTGGTTGATCGTGAAGGCCACGGCCGCTGTCGGTGCAATGTCCGCCGGGTCCGCGATTTTCTGAAAATAGGTCTTCAAGGCCAGCGCGAGTGCGAAAAGCACATGGTCGATCACATAGAGGATCGCAGCCAGCAACACCCCCCAGCCGAACCAATAGATACCACCGTAAGCCGCAAACACTATGGCCAGCCCTGCATATTCGAAGATCAGGGTGCGCCGCTCGCCGAACTTTGCCACAGCTTTGCCCAGCAAGGGCGCGGCCATCATGTTGATCATCAGGTTGATCAGGTAAAGGCTGGTCAGTTCGTGTACTTTGAAACCGAACTTTTCGACCATCATGAACCCGGCAAACACAATAAAGATCTGCCGCCGTGCGCCGGCCATGAATTGCAGCGCATAGTACAGCCAATACCGGCGACGCAGGATCAGCTTTTTGGTCTGCGGCGTTGGTGCATCAAACTGAGGATAGGCAATCAGGCTGAACAGCGCCAACAAGACCGTCACGCCACCCGCCGCCATGAAAACGAAGTTATAGGACAGATCGAAGCGCTCCCAGGTCAGAACGATCAGCCCATAGACAACCGCGGTCGCTGCGGACCCCATCGCAACCAGCCATCCCAGAATTTGGGGCGCGCGATCCTTGGGAAGCCATTGCAGCTGCAGCGACTGGTTTACTGTTTCGTAGTAGTGAAACCCAATTGAGCTGAACAGGGTCACAAACAACAACCCACCCAAGCTGGGGAACCATGCCGTCACAGCCGTTGCCACCCCAAGCATCATCAGCGAAATCATCGCCAGAACCTGCTCGCGGATGAAAATGATGACAGCGATCACGCCAATCGCCAGAAAGCCCGGAATTTCACGCACAGTGTGCAGCAGGCCAATATCTGCCCCATCAAAATTCGCCACCTCAATGACGAAATTGTTCAGCAGCGCGCTCCACGCGTTGAACGCGATGGGCATGGTCATGGCCATCACAAACAAGAGCGTGACTGGGCGACGCCAGAACGGAAGGTTCCGCGCCTCGGACAAGGGCATGGGATTCAGCATAATGGTCCTCTACGCCCATTTCTGTGCTTTGGCGAGAGGGAAGAAGCCAGCGCACAGCCACCCTGCGCTGATGCAGAGTTCAGTAAAAGCTCTGTGGGTCGATATCGACAGTCAGGCGGATGTCCCCTTTCAGACGCAAAGGCGCGATCCAGCGGGCAATCGCGTCCTGAATGGGGGCCCCTTTTGGGGCTTTGACCAGCAGGCGCACACGGTGCCGTCCGCGAATACGGGCAATCGGCGCGGGTGCAGGACCGAAAACTTGTCCCCCCACATCGCGCACAGGGGCATCATTACGCGCCATCGCGTTGCCGATATCGAAGACAGGGCCGACCTCCGGGCCAGACAACACAATTCCGGCCATGCGCCCATAGGGAGGCACCCCCGCCGCTTGCCGCCCTGCGGCTTCGGCTTTCCAGAATCCTTCCTCATCACCCGACAGGATCGCGCGGATCACCGGGTGTTCTGGTTGGAACGTCTGCAACAACGCCTGACCCGGTTTATCGGCCCTGCCAGCGCGTCCGGCCACCTGCCGCATCAGTTGGAACGTTCGTTCTGCTGCGCGCAGGTCGGCGCCGTGCAACGACAAATCTGCATCAATCACGCCAACCAGTGTAAGTTTCGGGAAGTTATGCCCCTTGGCGACCAACTGAGTGCCAATGATGATGTCTGAATCACCCGCAGCGATTTCTTCAATCTTAGCCTTCAACGCGCGGGCCGAGCCGAAAAGGTCGGAACTCAGCATGGCAATCTTGGCGTCAGGAAAGGTCGCTTCGGCTTCTTCGGCCAGCCTCTCAATCCCTGGCCCGACCGGAGCCAGCTTGCCTTCTACGCCGCAGGACGGACAGATTTCGGGCATCGGCTTGGTCTCACCGCATTGGTGGCACATCAGGCGTTTCAGAAACCGATGTTCAACCATGCGCGCGTCACAATGGTCACAGGCGATCTGTTCCCCACAGGCCCGGCACAAAGTCACCGGAGCATACCCACGGCGGTTGATGAACAATAGCGACTGTTCACCTTTCTCGATCCGCTGTCGTACCGCCTGTCGCAAGGACGGAGAAATCCATGTCCCGGGCCGCATTTGTTCGGCCCGCATATCGATGGGCTTCATCTCGGGCAAAACCGCCGCGCCGAAGCGCGAGGTCAGGTCGATCCGGTCGTATTTACCTGCCTCAGCGTTTGCCCAGCTTTCCAATGAAGGCGTCGCACTGGCCAGCACAACCCGCGCGCCGCAAATGGCCGAGCGCAGGACTGCCATATCCCGCGCGCTGTAATGCACGCCGTCTTCCTGCTTGTAAGAGGTGTCGTGTTCTTCATCGACGACCACCAGACCCAAATCGCGGAACGGCAGAAACAATGCCGACCGAGCACCTACGACCAGTTGCGCATCCCCCTGCCCGACCATCCGCCAGACACGGCGGCGTTCTGTCATGGTCGCGCCCGAGTGCCACTCGGCCGGTCGAGCGCCAAACCGTGCCTCCACACGGGTCAAGAATTCTGCGGTCAAAGCAATTTCAGGCAACAAGACCAGTGCCTGTCGCCCCATGCGCAGTGTCTCGGCAACGGCCTCCAGATACACTTCGGTCTTGCCTGAACCCGTGACACCTTTCAGCAGTGTTGTGCCATAGTCACCCGTGCGCTGACCGGCCTGTAACCTGGCCACAGCAGCTGCCTGATCTTCGGTCAGGTTTTTCCCGGGCAGGTCGGGGTTCAAATGCGGATAAGGTAAATCACGCGGGGTGTCCTCCTCCCGGACAGCGCCTTGCTTGACCAACCCTTTGACCACAGACGATGTCACACCCGCCTGCTCCGCCAGTTCTTTCAAGGTGAAGGCGAGCCCACCATAGTCGCGCAAAACCTCCAGCACACGGGATCGCGCATCGGTCATTCGATCCGGGTCGCCACCGCCAAGACGATAAATCTTGCGCATTGACGGAGGATCCCCCAGCCCCGGTGCACGCGTTGCCAAACGCAGCATCGCGGGCATCGGCGTCAGAGTGTAGTCGGCGACCTTGCCCAGAAACACCTGCATCTCTTCGCGCATCGGCGCGACCTCAAGCACTCGGATCACAGACCGGGCCTTGCTCAGGTCAAATCCGCCCTGACCCGGCCCCCAGACCACACCCAGTACCTTGCGCGGCCCAAGAGGCACTTCGACAAACGCGCCTTGAAAGCACCCGCCCTCGGGCGCTTTGTAGTCCAACGTCCGGTCCAGCGGCTGCGTTGTCAGCACCGCAACCAGTTCGCCTTGGTCGAAAAATCCGTTAGCGCTCACAGCATATCCTTTGCAGGGGGTTCCAGCATGGCTCACTTTGAGGTAAAGCCATCCGCGACCAAGGCCAACCCATCAAAGGACTGCCCTCATGAAATTCTTCGTAGACACCGCCGAGATCGACGCCATTGCCGAACTGAACGAGCTGGGCATGGTGGACGGCGTGACCACCAACCCTTCGCTGATCCTAAAGTCGGGCCGCGACATTCTGGAAGTGACAAAAGAGATCTGTGATCTGGTCGACGGCCCGGTTTCGGCCGAAGTTGTCGCCACCGAAGCCGACGACATGATCGCCGAAGGCCGCAAGCTTGCCAAGATCGCTCCGAACATCGCAGTGAAAGTGCCGCTGACATGGGCTGGCCTGAAAACCTGCAAAACGCTCAGTGACGAAGGTCAGATGGTTAATGTCACCCTCTGCTTCTCGACCAATCAGGCCATTCTGGCAGCCAAAGCAGGTGCAACATTCATCTCGCCCTTCATTGGTCGCCTGGATGACATCAACCTCGACGGCATGGATCTGATTGCCGACATCCGTCAGGTCTATGACAATTACGGGTTCGAGACTGAGATCCTTGCCGCCTCAATCCGCACAGTGAACCACGTGACCGACAGCGCTCGCATTGGTGCCGATGTCATCACTGCTCCACCAGCCGTGATTAAGAAGCTCGCTGACCACCCGTTGACTGACAAAGGTCTGGAAACCTTCCTGGCCGATTGGGCCAAGACAGGTCAGAAAATCCTCTGATCCTGTGCAATACCGCGCGGTGCCGTCAGGTGCCGCGCCGGCAAAACTTGCAGGCTTGATCGCAGATCACGCGCAAGTTGGCGGGAGCCTATCCGCCACAAACCGCGAGGAAATCCACCTCTGCGTGCATTTTTTCCAAGGCAAATCCGGCCGGGCATGTTATAAGCCGCCCAACAAAAAAAGACCGGACGGGACATGAGCAGCAACCCCAAACTCGAGGATAACCTCCGCGCGGCGATTCTGGCCGAGCCTGACGTCGTGTTGGATGACAAGGATCTGATGCAGGCGCTGGTCAGTGCCAATGAACGCGCACGCGGCGACAATGTGATCGATCTGCGCGGCATCGCCATGCAACGGCTCGAAGCGCGGCTGGACCGGTTGGAAGACACCCACAGGTCAGTCATCGCAGCAGCTTACGAGAATCTGGCGGGCACAAATCAAGTGCATCGCGCAATTCTGCGCCTGTTGGAGCCTGTTGAATTCGAGGATTTCCTACGCGCGCTTGGCGCGGACGTGGCCGACATTTTGCGTGTTGATCACATCACTTTGGTTCTGGAAACAACAGTGGTTCAGGACGATCCAGCAGTCGATACGCTGGGGGGCGTTCTGACAATCGCCGAACCAGGCTTTATCAACCAGTACCTGACCATTGATCGCGGCGGTCCCGCCCGCGACGTCACTCTGCGCGAGGTTCATCATCCAAACAAACGTATTTTTGGCGCGCTTGCAGATCAGTTGCGGTCCGAAGCCTGTTTAAAGCTCGATCTCGGCCCCGGTCGCTTGCCGGGAATGATCGTCATGGGTGCACGTGATCCGCGGCACTTCACACCGCAGCTGGGCACCGATCTTCTCAGCTTTTTTGCTGGCGTGTTCGAACGCTCGATGCGCCACTGGCTGTCGTGAGCCTGATCTCTCCTGCCTGCCGTGATGCGTTGCAGCATTGGCTGGACAGCCTGGGTGCGCTGGCGGGCAGATCACAGAACACACAAACCGCTTATCGTGGTGATGTGACCGATTTCCTGTCCTTTATGACGCTGCACCACGCTGAACGGCAGGGGTTGAAAGCGCTGGAACGGATCACTGTGTCAGATATGCGTGCCTGGATGGCAGACCAACGCAGCGCAGACGTAAGCGCGCGCTCGCTGGCGCGCAAACTCTCAGCCGTCAAAAGCTTCTACCGCTGGCTGGCCGAACGTGAAGGCTTTGAACCCACGGCAGTACTGTCGACACGCGCACCGAAATTCACCAAGAAACTGCCCCGCCCCCTGGCCGAAGACGCTGCCCGCGCCATGATCGACACGGTCGAGCTGCAATCCAGCTCGGATTGGGTCGCCGCGCGGGATGTGGCCGTGGTCACGTTGCTCTATGGGTGCGGGCTGCGCATATCCGAAGCGCTGTCACTGACCGGTGCAGACGTGCCTTTACCCGCCACCTTGCGCATCGTTGGCAAGGGCGACAAGGAAAGGGTCGTACCGGTTCTTCCTGCCGCCCGTGAAGCCGTCGACCGATACGTACAACTTTGCCCGCACCCGCAGGCACTGGGCGCGCCTTTGTTCCGCGGCGTCCGCGGCGGGGCGCTGAACCCACGTGCGATACAGAGCGTCATGGCCAAGGCCCGAATGCAACTGGGCCTGCCTGCAACCGCAACACCCCACGCCATGCGGCACAGTTTTGCCACGCACCTTCTGTCGGCCGGAGGCGACTTGCGCGCCATTCAGGAACTTTTGGGCCACGCGTCGCTTTCAACCACCCAAGCCTATACCGCAGTGGACACAGCGCGGTTGATGGAAGTCTACAACCGTGCGCACCCCAAGGCCTGACGCACACATCCATCAAAACCGCGTGGCTTTTGGTTTGCATCTCTGGCGTGCATCAGTCATGACGCGTGCATGACACTCAGATTCAAAGCTCTTTCCGTCCATCTCTTCACTGCAACGGGCGCTGTGTTCGCCATGCTCGCCATGCTGGCCGCCGTCGAAGAGAAATGGAGCCTTATGTATCTTTGGCTGGTTGTCTCATTCATTGTGGACGGGATCGATGGTCCTCTGGCGCGTCATTATCATGTCAAAAAGAACGCCCCCGAATTTGACGGCGTTCTGCTGGATCTGATCATCGACTACCTGACCTATGTGTTCATCCCGGCCTTTGCCCTGTTCAAGTCCGGGCTGATGGACGGCTGGACCGGGTGGTTTGCGATCATCGTCATAACCTTTGCCAGCGCGATGTATTTTGCGGACACCCGGATGAAGACCAAGGACAATTCCTTTTCCGGTTTTCCGGGATGTTGGAACATGTTCGTTATCGTGATCTTCGCGCTCGAGCCGAATTTCTGGATCATTCTGCTGCTGGTCACATTGCTGTCGCTGGCGATGTTCCTGCCGCTCAAGTTTGTCCATCCCGTACGCACCGAGCGTTGGCGCAGCCTGACATTGCCCATGGCGCTGGCGTGGACGTTCTTTGCCGGTTGGGCGGCCTGGGTTGATTTTCATCCCGAAAGCTGGGCGCATTGGGGGCTGGTGATCACCAGCCTGTATCTGACATTTGCGGGCATCGCGCAGCAGATCATACCGCAGCGCCGCGCCTGACGCAGCGCCGCAGAGTGCGGCGTTACATGACGTCCTGCACCTCGAACTCGGTGCCGTTATGGGTAAAGACATCGCCCTCTTGCAGGCCCACCATGGCCAAGTAAATCGGGCTTTGGGTTGAAATGCCCATATAGGTTTTTCCATCCACCTCGAACCGGGTGGTCGAAACGCACACGACAAATCTGCGATTGTTGAACTTGATCACTGCGCCGGGTTGGACCGTGTCAGTCAGACCGAAGTCGGTGTTTTCAATCACATCGATCTTGGCATGGTGTGCATGCACAGGGGCGTCAAACGCAGCTGCCAAGTCAGCGTTTTCGCGTGAGGCGGCGAGGTCATCCTTGTCGTGACCTTCCCGATCATCCAGCTGAGCGTCCTTCAAAAACGCATCGTAATGCGCCTGCGCCGTTGCAAGCTCTTGCGCTTCAAGTGACATCAACCTGTCAATAATGGCCTTCTTTCGGGCGGCGCGATCTTGATCCGTGGTCATGCAATGCGGTCCTTCAAATTCAACAACATATATATGGTGTGCCCGCCGCTGACGGATTGCAACCGAATTTCACAGATCAGATCAAAAGCCCGGCAGCCCGTTCATGACGCAACAGGGCCACTTTGGTCTCGACCCCACCGGCCCCGGAAAAGCCGCCCAAGCCCGCCGCGGACAGCACCCTGTGGCACGGGATGATCACCGGAATCGGGTTTGCTCCGCAAGCCTGCCCTACGGGTTGTGCGGGTTGCCCAAGCTCTTTTGCAATGTCTCCGTAAGTACGCGTTTCACCCAGAGGAATCGCATACATCAGATCGCAGACCTGTCGTTGGAAGTCAGACCCTGTGATGCGGTAAGGAAGGTCAAACCGGTCCAGTTGCCCGGCGTCATAAGCTTTCAATTGCGCGGCGGCTTCACGCAACAGATCCGTCGGTTCTCCCACATCGCGGCCATCCCAGACCAGGCGCGTGAGGGCTCCGTCTGTTTCTTCGACACCCAGACATCCAAATTGGGTTTCTACGGCAATCATCGGCATAGGCGCAGCGTTTCAGATCACCAAAGCTGTTGCAAGCAGGGAAAGAAAAACCCCCAGCCGATGGGCTGGGGGTAAGTGTTAACCAAGCGCGTCGTTACAGCGGCTACATACACCCGGATGGGTGTGGCGGCCCACGTCGGGCAGGATTTTCCAGCAACGCTGACACTTTTCGCCTTCGGCCTTTTCAAAGACCACCGCGACGCCTTCGATTTCCGGAACGCGGAACGCTTCGGCCGGAGCCGGATCAGCCGAAACGGTCAGTCCCGACGTGATGCACAGATCATCCACGTCAAAGGTTGCCAGCAGATCACGGGTTTCCTGATCTTCGACATGCACAATCGGCGCAGCTTCGAGGCTGGATCCGATGACCT
>NZ_JBXWSB010000131.1:0-11370 GCF_059613205.1 Ruegeria sp. BHSB064 | reverse complement strand
CTATCTGGACTATGCCAGAACGATCCGAGACGCACACATTCCCGAACTGACAGGTCAGAACCTTGATCCGTGGCTGGATCAAGCCGCCCTTCCGCTTGTGGTACATTCGTTCGGCGGAGGTCGGGATGCGCTTCCGCAAGGGCTGCTCGATGGGTCGGTCAGTTGCCACTACCGCCTGTTCCCCCTGCTCTACGCCCGTGAAAGCGACCATGTGATCGACGTTCTGGAAACCGTTGTGGCACCGAACAAGGTCAAGAAGGTGCTCAAGCAATACGATCCGCTGAAAAAGCTGGTTCTGCAGGGGAAAGGCGCAAAAATCCGCGCCCTGTTTGATCAGGATAACCTGCCGCGCCGGGAACAGGCCATTCGCAACACGATCAAAAGCAAGGGGCTTTGGCTGCGCTGACAGGATCGTTGTGCGCTGGCCTGCAATGGCCTACAGATTCGGCAAGACACATTCCAACAGGAGATTTTCAGGATGTCTGACGGCCCCACCTACGGTTTTGACACGTTGCAGATTCACGCGGGCGCCCGCCCCGACCCGGCGACCGGAGCGCGCCAGACACCCATCTATCAGACCACGGCTTATGTGTTCCGCGATGCTGATCACGCAGCGGCCCTGTTCAACCTGCAAGAAGTGGGCTTCATCTATTCCCGCCTGACCAACCCGACCGTCGCCGTTCTGCAAGAACGCGTGGCAACGCTTGAAGGCGGTGTTGGGGCTGTGTGCTGCTCGTCCGGTCACGCGGCACAGATCATGGCGCTGTTCCCCTTGATGGGACCGGGCTGCAACGTTGTTGCCTCGACCCGTTTGTACGGCGGAACGGTCACGCAGTTCAGCCAGACCATCAAACGCTTTGGCTGGTCGGCCAAGTTTGTCGACACCGATGACCTTGATGCGGTGAAGGACGCCATCGATGAAAACACCCGTGCCGTGTTCTGTGAATCCATCGCCAACCCCGGGGGGTATGTCACTGATATCCGCGCCCTGGCGGACGTTGCTGATGCAGCGGGCATTCCGCTGATCGTCGACAACACTTCGGCCACGCCGTATCTGTGCCGCCCCATTGAACACGGTGCGACACTGGTTGTGCACTCGACCACCAAATATCTGACCGGCAATGGTACAGTTACCGGCGGCTGCATCGTGGATTCCGGTAAATTTGACTGGTCTGCAAATGACAAGTTCCCCTCGCTCAGCGAACCCGAGCCCGCCTATCACGGGTTGAAATTCCACGAGACTTTTGGCCCGCTGGCCTTCACCTTCCACGGCATCGCCATCGGTCTGCGCGATCTGGGTATGACCATGAACCCGCAAGCCGCGCATTACACGCTGATGGGGATCGAAACCCTGTCGCTGCGCATGGAACGCCACGTTGAGAACGCCCAGAAGATCGCGGCTTGGCTGGAAGCGGATGACCGCGTGGAATATGTCACCTATGCAGGTCTGCCGTCGTCGCCCTATCACGACCGGGTCAAGTCGCAATACAAACGCGGTGCCGGCGCGCTGTTCACCTTTGCCGTCAAAGGTGGCTATGACGCCTGCATCAAACTGGTCAACGCGCTCGAGATTTTCAGCCATGTGGCCAACCTGGGCGATGCACGCTCGCTGATCATCCACTCGGCCTCGACCACCCACCGGCAGTTGACCCCGGAACAACAAGAAGCCGCTGGCGCGGGACCAGGTGTTGTGCGCGTGTCCATCGGGATCGAGGACGCAAACGATTTGATCGCCGATCTGGATCAGGCTTTGGCCAAGGCCAGCGCCTGACGATGGCCAGGCACGACACCAACGAACTTGGCCAGCCCATCGGCCTGCCGGTTTCGGGCGAGTTTCCACGCCCGACCCCGCCGTATACTCCGATGGAAGGACGGTACTGTTCTGTCGTGCCTCTGGACGTGAACAGGCATGCGCCCGGATTGTTCCGGGCGTTTGCCAATGACAGGGATGGCCGCAACTGGACCTACCTGCCCTACGGTCCGTTCGACAACGAGCCTGCGTTCGAAGATTGGGCCCGCGCCACCTGCATGGACGCAGACCCGATGTTTCACACCGTACTGGACGGCAATGACGTACCAATTGGCATGGCCTCGTACCTGAGGATCGAGCCCGCTGCTGGCGCAATTGAAGTCGGGCATATCCACTTCTCGCCCCTGTTGCAGCGCAAACCGCAATCGACCGAAGTCATGTATCTGATGATGAAGCGGGTGTTCGATGAGTTGGGCTATCGCCGCTATGAATGGAAATGTGATGCTCTGAATGCGCCATCGTGTAGCGCGGCAGAGCGGCTGGGCTTTACCTTTGAGGGGATTTTCAGGCAAGCGACCCATTATAAAGGGCGCAACCGGGATACCGCGTGGTATTCAATCATTGATACCGAATGGCCGCGCATTCGGGATGCGTTTGAAGCCTGGCTATCGCCGGGCAATTTCGACGCCACGGGCCAGCAACGTCAACCGCTGAAGGCCCGTGCAAAAGAAAAATCCTAGTCCGAAATCTCGAATTCCATCGAGACGCTGACTGAAACTGAAACCTCTCCGCCTGCAACAGGAACCCCGCCCGCATCGGCCATGCTCATGGCGCGCATTTCGGCCATCGGGCGGACACCGGCAACACGTTCCGAGATTGTCTGGACCGGGCCAAGCGTAACGCCCGCTGCCTGCGCCAATTGTTCGGCCTTGGCGGTGGCTTCTCCGACAGCTTGCGCACGGGCCTGCGCCTCAAGCGGTTTCGGATCCTGCACGCTAAAACTCAGCCCGCCAAAGTCATTGGCACCGTCCTGAATGACTGCATCCATGATCGTCCCCAACTGCGTCAGATCGCGGACACGTACAAACACGCGGTTCGATGCGGTGAATCCTGTGATCTCGGGCTTTTCACCGTTCTGCCCGTGTCGCCCCGACCAAACCGGTGACAGTGACAAATCGCGGGTCTGAATATCCCGGTCTTCGATGCCCATATCGGTCAACCGAGCAAGGACTTTGGCAACCGCCTCGGACGTCGCCTGCATGGCCGCTCCGGCCTCAGCGTTTTCGTTGGTTACACCCAGCGTGATCGTCGCCATGTCGGGCGCAACTTGCACCGTTCCGGTTGCGTCCACGGTAATGCGACGTTCTTCCGCATGGGCTGCGCCTGCGGCCGTTGCTGCCATCATCGCAGCCAGAAAAGCGAATGTCTTCAAGGTTATCACTCCAATTTTCTCTGTCTCAAGATGGGTTGTCGCCCCATTGCCATGCAAGAGCAGACCCAGCCTTTTTCTTTCCCTCGGCGGGTTCCTGCTTTATTGTCGGTCTGCGAACACAAAGTCGTTTGCATTGACGCTGATAATTATGGTTCCTCCGGATTATGAAACCTGCCTTTGCGCTGTCTTTTTCAACAACCGGAATCTTTCTGCACCACCAATCGGAGGGGGATTGGTACGCCATTGGCTCGATTCCATTGGACGCGCAGGATTTGCCCGAGCAAATGCAGGCGTTGCGGGAAAAAGCATTTGCGCTGGAAAATGACCTGAGTTGCAAGATCGTCTTGCCACCTGATCAGGTGCGCTTTCTGGACGTCGAAACAGATGATTTGCTTGACGTAGACCGGACGGCCCGGATTGAAGCGGCGCTGGCCGAAGCGACCCCTTACGCTCTGTCCGACCTCAGCTATGACAGCCAGACGACCGGCAGAACAACCCATGTCGCCGCCGTCGCGAAAGAGACATTAGCCGAAGCGCGGACCTTCGCCGTGGGTCATGGTTTTGTGCCGACAGTGTTTACCACGGAAGAAGACGCAAGCGCTTTCCCGCGAGAACCTGTGTTTACAGAACAACCCGTTCAGCCTGAGCCGTCCCTTACGACGCAGCGCTGGGAAACTATAGAAACGGCTCCGTCCCAAGAGGATGACGCTTCTGACCTGCCCGCTCATCCCATAGCCGGCACCGCCGCCCCGGACACGTTTCGCGCGCCGGACGTATCCCCGGCAGCACTTTCCACGGCTCAGCCCGCCTCAAGGCGCTTTGCTATTCCCGCATTTGCCGCCGTGGTTTTGCTTGGCGGGGTATTTGGCGCGTGGCTGGCCTCTGGCCCTTCTGAACAGCCAGAGCAAGCCGCGCTGGCCCCAATTGCTCCGGACGTACCAGAGCCGCAGACTGAAGCCCACACTGATCCGTTGCCCGAGGTTGCGACAGTCGAGCCCGAGCAGAGCCCCCTTGCCGAACCGGCCTTAGAGCAGGCCGAGGAAAACACCGAGCAGGCTCAGCCAAACCAAGGTGAGTCAGATGTATCGGAGCCGGAGCCAGCCGTTGACACCGCGCCCGAAGTTGCAGCCGTTGACCCCCAGCAAAGCGCGCCCCTAGAGCCACAAGCTGACGAGGCCGAAGAGCAGCCCGAACTATCTCCTACGGATGCGGCGATCCTGGAGGCGCTCAAGGTTGCCCCGACACCGGTTGAGCCGATTGCTCAGGACCCGGACGCTCCAAAGGAGATCCTTGCCGAGACTGGGATTGACGTAACGCCTCCCGCACCCCTGCAAGAGCCGGAAGTCGTTGAGCCGGAAGACCTGTACCTGACGTCCATCGACAAATCTGATCTGTCCAATGACGCTGTGGCACTACCGCCTGCATCAAGCTTCGACACAGACGAGCCATTCTTAAGGGAAGAGTTGCCCAGTGTCGCAGGCACGCGGTTCGATCTGGATGATCGGGGTCTTGTTGTCGCAACGTCTGATGGTGCTTTGAGCCCCGAAGGCATCACAGTCTATTTGGGTCGTCCATCCAAGGTGCCACCGCAAGCTCCGCTGCGGTTCGAAGAAGAGCCTGTTGTTGAAGAGGCCGATCAAAGGCTGGCGGGGCTACGCCCTAGATCGCGCCCGGATAACCTTGAAGAGACGTTTGAACGTCAGCAGCTTGGCGGCCAATCGCTGGAGGAACTGGCGGGCAAGAGACCCAAGGCTCGCCCCGAAGGTCTGGAAGCCCCTGCCGAGGTCGAAGTCTCTGTCGCCGAGCTGGACATTATGCGCGTCCCCCGACCCAGGGCGCGACCGGCCGGGCTGGTAGCTGCCAGACCGACAGTTGCGAAACCGTCCACCTTGGCATCAACAGCGGCACTGGCTGAAAGCTCTGACGACGCCGGGTCATTTCAGCCCAAAGCCGTTGCACCCAAGATCCCGTCAACCGCATCGGTGGCCCGACAGGCGACAATCGACAACGCCATCAATCTGCGCAAGCTGAACCTGATCGGGGTCTATGGCACGCCTGCCAATCGTCGCGCCTTGGTGCGTCTACCCAGTGGTCGTTACAAGAAACTGAAAGTCGGGGATCGCATTGACGGCGGCAAAGTCATCGCCATCAGCGACAGCGAACTGCGCTATCAGAAAAAGGGCCGCAACGTGACGCTTTCAATGCCGCGCAGCTAATCGCTATCAGGGAAAAAAATCGCCGGAGGCTGTCCCCCGGCGCTTCTTCCTTGCATGCGTCACGCGGCAGAGATTTCACCGCTTTCGATCTGCTCACGTTCGATGGATTCAAAGAGGGCCTGGAAATTGCCCTCACCAAAACCGTCATCCCCTTTGCGCTGGATGAATTCAAAGAAGATCGGGCCGATCACGGTTTTTGAGAAGATCTGAAGCAAAATGCGGGTCTCACCGCCGTCCACAACACCCTCACCGTCGATCAGGATGCCGTGCTTCATCATGTGGTCCAGAGGCTCGTCATGACCGGTTACGCGATCTTTTGACATCTCGTAATAGGCGCGGTTCGGGCCGGGCATGAATTTCAGACCGTTCTCGGCAATGGCATCGGTTGAGGCATAGATATCCTCGCTGCCCACAGCGATATGTTGAATCCCTTCGCCCTTGTACTTCTTGAGGTACGACACGATCTGCCCGGTCTCACCCCGGTCTTCGTTGATCGGAATCCGGATACGGCCACAGGGTGACGTCAATGCGCGGCTGAACAGCCCCGTGAACTTACCCTGAATGTCGAAGAAACGAATTTCACGGAAATTGAACAAGTCACCGTAGAACTTGAACCACTTGTCCATGTTGCCCTTGTAGACATTGTGGGTCAGGTGATCGAGGTAGTAGAACCCTTCGCCACGCGGCTTGGATTCCTTGATCCACTCAAATTCCTGATTGTAAGGCGATGTATCGTAATACTGATCGATGAAATAGATCAGCGACCCGCCTATGCCCTTAATCGCAGGAACATCCATCGTTTTGTCACCTGCGTCATAAGGCTCGGCCCCTTTTGAAACAGCGTGGTCATATGCCTTCTGCGCATCGACAACACGCCATCCCATCGACGGTGCGCATGGGCCGTGCTCGGCGACGAATTTGTCTGCAAAGCTGTCAGGATCGGCATTCAGGATATAGGTGACATCCCCTTGCTGCCAGAGTTCCACCAGCGGCTTGTCCTTGTGCCGGGCCACCAGATCGAACCCCATCTTGGCAAACAGATCGCGCAGTTCCTGCGGTTCGGGATGAGCAAATTCAACAAATTCAAACCCGTCGGTCCCGGCGGGGTTTTCTTCACTGATCACTGATTTCGGGGCGTTATGCGGGAAAGGACCCATGGCGCGTCTCCTTTGAAGACAGGAAATTTATTGCTGATTCAAAAATATGACTTTTCAAGCGCTGTTTCTGCGCATTGTTTTCGTGTAAACTTAGAGTAGGCGCGCAAAACGCGCATGAATTGCAAAGTTTCCGGGATTCTTCCGCACGTGCTGGATGCTACTGACAAACGTCTTCTATCTGCCCTGCAAAAGGACGCGCATCTGACCGCGCATCAACTTGGTGAGATGCTGAACCTTTCACCCAGCCAGGCAGGTCGACGCCGACAACGGCTTGAGGCTGAAGGCTATATCACCGGCTATGCCGCCCGGCTCGATCCGCTGAAACTTGGTTTGCAGGTGCAAGGATTTGTTCAGGTTCATCTGGGTACACACGGACCCGAACAATCCCAAAGCTTTGCTCGCATGGTTGATACCCGCCCCGAGATTACAAGCGCGTGGACGATGACAGGAGAGGCAGATTACCTGCTGCATGTCTATTGCGACGATCTTTCCGCCCTCAACAGCTTGCTCCATCAGGTCATCCTGCCGCATCCTGCTGTTGCCCGTGTCCAAAGCCAGATAGTCATGGACCAACTGAAACGCGACGCCCCCCTGCCCACCTGAACGGGCTCACGAGGAGACATATGGACGATTTTCTATATCAGGCTTCGATCTATCTGGCTGCGGCTGTGATCGCAGTGCCCTTGTCTGCAAGGTTGGGGCTGGGATCGGTACTGGGCTATTTGGCCGCCGGGATCATCATCGGGCCGGTCCTTGGGTTAGTCGGTGCTGAGACAGAGAACCTCCAACACGTCGCTGAGTTTGGCGTTGTGATGATGTTGTTCCTGATCGGGCTGGAGTTGGAGCCTCGTGCCCTTTGGGACATGCGGGATCGGTTATTGGGTCTGGGCGGCCTTCAGGTTTTGCTGTCAACGGCCGCAATTGCTGCAGTGGCCATGTACGCAAACCACCCTTGGTCCGTCGCGTTGGCAGTCGGATTGACCCTGTCGCTGTCTTCGACTGCAATCGTCCTTCAGACCCTGTCAGAAAAAGGGCTTATGCAGACAAATGGTGGGCGCGCTACGTTTTCGGTTCTTCTGACACAAGACATCGCAGTCATTCCGATCCTGGCGCTACTGCCGCTGTTGGCTTTGCCCGCGATGCCTCATATCGAAGCAGATGGATCGATTGATCGGGGGGCTGGTGATCTGCATGCAGCGGGCCATCACAGCCTCTCTCTGGTCGAAGGTTTGCCGGGTTGGGCCGTCACTCTGGTCACGCTTGGCGCAATTGCTTTTGTTATTCTGGCAGGCGTCTATCTTACCCGCCCACTCTTTCGGTTTATCCACGCGACGCGCCTTCGCGAGATGTACACCGCTCTGGCGCTTATGATTGTGGTCGGTATTTCCTTCCTGATGACGCTTGTTGGACTGTCGCCCGCTCTGGGCGCGTTTTTGGCGGGTGTCGTGCTGGCCAGCTCAGAGTTTCGGCATGAAATGGAAAGCGACCTTGAACCCTTCAAAGGGCTGTTTCTTGGGCTGTTCTTTATCACGGTCGGTGCCGGGATCGACGTTGCCTATTTCTTCAATGACCCGCTGGACCTGATTGGCTTGGCATTGCTTGTGATCCTTGCAAAAGGGATCATCCTGTTTCTGGTCGGCAAAGCCTTTAAGCTTCGCGGGCGCGACCATTGGCTGTTCACGCTTGGGCTTGCACAGGCTGGTGAATTTGGATTTGTGCTGTTGGCGTTTTCCACGCAGCAGAACGTCATCCCGCCCGATCTTTCTCAGAAGCTTCTGATGATCATTGCTCTGACCATGCTGATCACCCCCCTTCTGTTCATCATCTATGATCTTCTGTCCCGGAAAATAGGCGACACCGCCAAAGAACCCGAACCCGATGAGATTGACGAGAAAGGCCCTGTAATCATTGCAGGCATCGGACGGTTTGGTCAGATCGTGAACCGGCTGGTGCGCGCCAGCGGCTTCAAAACGGTGGTTCTGGATCATGACATCGAAACCGTTCAATTGATGCGCAGGTTCGGAGTTAAAGGCTTTTTGGGCGACCCGACGCGCCCTGAATTGCTGCGCGCTGCGGGGTTGGAAAAAGCATCGGTTCTTGTGGCTGCAATGGACGACCACAAGCAAGTGACACGGCTGGTTGGGTATGCCAGACGGCAACGCCCCGACCTGCACATCATCGCCCGGGCCCGCGACCGGACCCACGTGTACGAGCTGTATCAGGCGGGTGCCAACGACATCGTCCGTGAATTGTTCGACAGCTCGCTGCGCGCAGGGCGTTATGTTCTGGAGAATATTGGGCTGAGTGAATACGAGGCGGCGCAGGCCGAACAGACCTTTTATCACCACGACCGGACGTCAGTCCGTGATCTGGCCGAGCTCTGGGTTCCCGGCATGCCGACAGCCGAGAACAAGAAATATATCGAGCGCGCTCAGAAGCTGGAAAAAGATCTGGAAACCGCATTGCTTGAATTGGCGGAAGAGCACGCAAAGAAATCTGCCTGACCCAGATCAAACCCTGGGTCAGGCAAGACCTTAGCCGTCAGATACGCCGGCTTCGGCGAAAGTTGCCATGCCAGAATGGCAAGCGACCGCACTCTTGAGAATGTTGATCGCAAGTGCCCCGCCAGAGCCTTCGCCCAGACGCAGACCGAGGCTCAGCAACGGGTCCTTGCCAAGCTTCGACAATACGGCCCCATGCGCCGCTTCCGCGCTTTGGTGCCCTGCAATCGCATGATCCAGTGCGCTGTCTGACAGTTTCCAAAGGCAAGCAGCGGCGGCCGTGCAGATGAACCCATCCAGAATAACCGGAATACGCAGCACGCGCGCGGCGGCAATCGCACCGGCCATTGCGGCGATTTCGCGCCCTCCCAGGCAGCGCAGAACCTCAAGGCCGTCCTCTGAGGAATGTTTCGCAACACCTTCGGCCACAACGCGGGTTTTGTTTGCAAGACCCGCGTCATCCACGCCGGTCCCGCGACCGGTCCAATCCTCTGCATCCCCGCCAAACAGCGCGCATGCGATGGCCGCAGCCGGAGTTGTGTTGCCGATACCCATCTCGCCCACAACCAGCAGATCGGCCTTTGGATCAACAGCATGCCAGCCAGTGCGCAGCGCAGTCAGCAATTCATCTTCACTCATTGCCGGAGCTTGCGTGAAATCCGCTGTCGGCTTGTCCAGGTCCAGCGCGTGCACATTCATGGTCGCACCCGCCGCTTTGGCCAGTTGATTGATCGCCGCGCCGCCATGTTCGAAGTTCATAACCATCTGCACGGTGACTTCCGGCGGAAAGGCCGATACGCCCTGCGCAGTGACACCGTGGTTTCCGGCAAAGACGATGACCTGCGGGGCTGAGATCTGCGGACGCGCATCCCCGCGCCATCCCGCATACCAGATCGCCAAGTCCTCAAGCCGGCCAAGTGCACCGGGGGGCTTGGTCAGTTGTCCGTTACGCTCGCTCGCGCCATGCGCCGCTGCGGCATCGGGCCCCGGAGCCGCCGACAGTGCAGCGCGGAACGCGTTCAAATCATTCAGTTCAGGCAGCATGAAAGCCTCATTGCATCAGAGTGGTCCTGTGTGTTTAACCGAAGCACTGAATCCAACAAGACCCCGAAAGGCACGGGCGTGCATAAAAACGACACGAAACTCTTTTCTCTGAGGGATATTCCGCTTGCACTGGTGCTGCTCACCCGCCTGCCCCTGCCGCGTTTGCCTGATCCGGTGTTCTCACGGCAAGCTCAGTCGGTCTGGGCTTTTCCCCTTGTGGGTCTGATCGTCGGAGGGCTTGCCTGTCTTGTGGGGCGGAGCGCGCTTACATTGGGGCTGCCCGTTCTGGCCTCTGCTGGTCTGCTATTGGCCACGCTGATCGCGACAACCGGCGCTATGCACGAGGACGGGCTGGCCGACACATTCGACGGCCTCTGGGGTGGGTTCACCCGCGAACGGCGTTTGGAGATCATGAAAGACAGCCATATCGGGACTTACGGCGTACTTGCCCTGATCACATTTCAACTGGTTCGGATCTCGGCCATCTCAGCCTTGCTGACCGCCGGAGCGGTGGGGGCGATCCTGTCCGCATGCATTGTGTCTCGGGCGCTGATGCCTGCGGTGATGGCCGGGTTGCCTCAAGCGCGAACATCAGGCCTGAGCCGTTCTGTCGGTACGCCCCAAGTGGCCTCCGTCATAGCAGCATTGGGGTTGGCCGCAGCACTCGCCCTACTGTTTCTGGGGGCAGGCGCTGTCATTGCTATGGTTTTTGCAGCAGCCAGCACGGCAGTCATCGCCCTTATCGCCAAGGCAAAAATCGGTGGTCAAACAGGTGATATTCTGGGGGCCGCACAATTGGTCTCCGAAATCACATTTCTGCTGACCTGCGTCGCGTTGATTTAAGACGCGCCTCCGGTTTCGATCCGCAATGTGCCGCCGCAGTGTTTGCAATGCACGGCATCCGGATCATGCCGGAACAAACCGCAGCTTGGGCATTTGTGACGGACTTTCTGAGGCATGAAGATAGCCTGTGCCAGTCGCACAAAGAGCGCGACGCCCACAACCATGATGAAGACCGAAAACAGTTTGCCGCCCGGTGTAGACAGGGTGATATCGCCAAACCCCGTGGTCGTTAGGGTCGCCATCGTGAAATAGAGCGCATCAATATAGGGGGTTTGCGAGTCATCGGGAATGAAGAACACCAGAACAGCGGTCGAGGTTGCAAAGACAAAAACCATCAGGTTGATCGCTGCAATCACCGCGTCTTCGTGGGTGCGAAAGAAGTTGCTGTCGCGTCGCAAATCCCGCAACAGGTGATAGGAATGGATCA
>NZ_JBXWSB010000130.1:0-11451 GCF_059613205.1 Ruegeria sp. BHSB064 | reverse complement strand
AGACGCGCCATCTGCGCATCCGTGAGCCAGAAAAGATCAGACATGGTCACCGCTCGTTTTTCGAACCGTGAATCATGCACCAACGCGGAAATCAATGGGTCCTGACCCTAGCCCTTCCTTGGACACCCACACATCGCAGGATTGAATGACTTGAGCGCGGTTGGGCCGCCGATCCACCAGGTGTGCCGGGGCTGGCGGAACAATGGCCGCTACTTCCTCGGGTCTGTACGCGTCGGAAATGTCATACACCCGGATGCCGGCATTTTGCTGGGTCGCAAAAATAAGCTGATCGCTGACCAAGCTGTCTGGACGGTTTTCATGTATGTTATGTGGGCCGAAATGTGCTCCTTTGGCAGCGTAGTCTTCTTCTTTGGGGATCGGGACTGTTGAGATGCTCATCGGGTTTGAAGGTTCGCGAATGTCGAACAACCATATGTGTTTGATGCCATCCGCGCAGTTATCCAGCACGGCCTCGTCCGCGACAACCAGAAGATCTCGGTCCGGGAGCGGAAGGCAATTGTTGGTGCCGCCGCCGAATCGGAGGGACCAGTTCCGGTTAGCGACTAACTTTGGGTCTGTCTTGAGACCGGCCTTCTGCAATCATTGAGCCTATGGCAACTTTGTCTACATCCTGTGAATTCGCAGACGTCGAGATTTCGCATTTGCAGCGAATGGCAGCAAGGCGGGCTGCGCCCGCAGAATACCGGTACCGTGCTGAATGTCGGCTAAGGGCCGCTAACTCACTCACGACGTTGAAGAATACAGCTAGACAAAGAAATAGGCCCGCCACGACATGTGGCGGGCCTGACCAAAGCTACTGAAGGTAAGGGATCAGACGCTTTGGTATTCCGTGATGTCATTCGCCTTTTCGGTTTCAGCGCTTTTTTTTGGCAAAACACGTTCCTCGATCGAGCGCAGAACCACGTAGAACAAAGGTGTAAACAAGAGACCGAACACGGTCACGCCAAGCATCCCCGAGAAAACGGATACACCAAGCGCTTGACGCATCTCTGCTCCTGCACCGGTTGCGATCATCAGCGGCACGACGCCCAGAATGAATGCGAGCGAGGTCATGACGATCGGACGCAGCCGGGTTTGAGCCGCCTGGACGGCTGCTTGCCAGCGATCCAAACCCTGATCCTCGGCCTGGCGCGCGAACTCGACAATCAGGATCGCGTTCTTTGAGGCCAGTGCGACGAGCACGACAAACCCGATCTGGACCAGAATGTTGTTATCCAGACCTGCTATCCAGACCCCGGTGATCGCTGATAGGAGAACCATCGGTACGATCAGGATAACGGCGGCGGGCAGAGCCCAGCTTTCGTATTGTGCGGCCAAAACAAGGAACACAAAGAGCACGGCAAAGCCAAACACAAGCAGGGCAGTGTCGTCGGTGTTCTTTTCCTGATAGCTCAGTTCGGTCCATTCATAACTGATACCTGCGGGTAGGATACTTTCCGCCAATGCCTCCATACGTTCCAGAGCTTCGGCAGATGACACACCTGGCATGGTTTGCCCTTGCACTGCAGCGGCCGGATATAGGTTGTACCTCGGCTGACGCAATGGACCTGTGGTGTCTTCGAAACTCGCCACCGCGCCGAGGGGCACCATTGCACCGTCGTCGGACCGAGTGCGCAAGCGCGCGACGTCTTCGGCGGTCTCACGGAACTGAGCATCAGCCTGTGCAACCACGGTGTATGTCCGGCCGAACAGGTTGAAGTCGTTCACGTAGGACGACCCAAGGTAGACCTCCAGAGCCTCGTTGATGTTTGCAACCGGTACGTTGAGCATCTCGGCGCGCTCACGATCAATCTCGGCCCAGACACGCGGGGTGCCCGTGGAATAGAGTGAGAAGACCGCGACAAGACCCGGATCCGCATTCGCTTCGGCTGACAAGGCACGCGCAGCTTGTTCCAGCGCAACCGGACCAACATTGCCGGTGTCCTGCAGCATCATCTTGAAGCCGCCACCGGTCCCGATACCGCGCACTGGCGGGGGCGCGATGACAAAGATCGCCGCATCGTCGATACTTGCCATGCGTTGGCGGGCTTCTGCCAGAACGTCCTCGGCCTTTACGCCCTGCGCTTTGCGATCTTCGAACGGTGTGGTGGCAAAGAAGATCACGCCGGTGTTGGACTCTGTTGTAAACGTAGCACCGTTGAAGCCCGAGAAGACGGCGGCGTTTTCGACGCCCTTGATCTCAAGGATTTCATCAACAGCATGACGAACCACCTTGTCTGTACGTTCCAAAGATGCACCAGGAGGCAGTTGCACGACAGTGATGTAGTACCCCTGATCCTGTTCAGGAACAAAGCCACCGGGAACTTTTGAGAACTGGGCATCGGTCAGCAACAGCAAACCTGCAAACAGGCTCAGCATGATGGCCGGCACGCGAACGAGCCGGCGTGTGGCCCAGGCATAGCCGTTTGACGTGCGATCAAAGCCAGCATCAAATTTTGACAATGCAAAAGTTACCGGGCGCATCAGAAGGCCGGGCTTTTGTTCGCCATGAGGCTTCAGCAGCATCGCGGCCAGTGACGGCGAAAGTGTCAACGACACCAGCAACGAGATTGCCGTGGCTGCGGTGATGGTGACGGCGAATTGGCGATAGAACTCGCCCGAAATACCGGCAACGGCTGCTGTCGGGATAAAGACCGCCGCGAGGACCAGAGAGGTAGCAATCAGTGCACCCGAGACTTCCGTCATCGTCTTACGTGCTGCGTCGCGCGGCGACGCGCCGTTGCGGATATGTTTCTCGACCCCTTCGACCACGATGATGGCGTCATCGACAACGATGCCAACCGCAAGGACAAGACCGAACAGCGATAGGTTGTTGATTGAATACCCCAATGCGGACATTACAGCGAACGTGCCGACAAGCGAGACCGGGATTGCAAGAATTGGTGTCACGGCGGCACGCCATGTGCCAAGGAACAGCAAGATTACCGCGACCACCAGAACTACGGCTTCGATCATTGTTTTGACCACGGCATCAATCGACGCCTGAATGTACTCGGTGGGGTTATAGATCACGTCATAAGCCAGACCTTCTGGAAAGTCCTTGCTCAAGCGCTCGACCGTCTCAAGCACGTCCGCAGCCGTCTCAAGCGCGTTGGTTCCGGGGCGCTGGTTCACGACCATTGCCACGGCAGCATCTTTGTTGAGATAGGCGCGGGTTGTATAGTTTGCGGCCCCAAGCTCGACCCGCGCGATATCGGACAAGCGCACGATCCGCCCGTCGTCACCGCGTTTCACGATGATCCGCTCGAACTCGGATACGTCGGTCAAACGACCTGCCGTCTGCACCGAAATCTCGAAATCGGTGGCTTCAGGGGTAGGCTGTTGGTTCAAGAGTCCAGACGCAACCTGCGCGTTCTGGCTGCGCAGAGCTGAGATCACCTCACCAGGGGTCATATCAAGCGAGGCAATACGTTCAGGGTTCAACCAGATACGCATTGAATAGTCCCGCGCGCCAAAAAGGGTCACGTCGCCGACACCACCAAGTCGTGTCAGTTCGTCACGCACCCGCTGCGCCGCGTTGGTGATGTAAAGCGCGTCGCGAGATGCGTCCGGCGAGAACATATGGACCACCAGCAGCAGATCAGGAGAGGCCTTTTGAGTAACAACACCGAGACGCCTTACCGTTTCCGGCAGGCGGGGTTCAGCAATGGCAACTCGGTTCTGAACCAGAACCTGAGCCGCATCCAGATCAGTGCCCAGCTCAAACGTGACAGTGATTGTCAGATTGCCGTCCCCTGTTGCTTGGGACGACAGGTACAGCATTCCTTCAACACCGTTGATCTGTTGCTCCAGTGGCGTCGCCACAGTCTGTGCGATTGTCTCGGCTGAGGCACCCGGATATTGCGCAGTTACCTGCACTGTAGGGGGCGCGACCTCTGGGTATTGCGCGACGGGCAATGTGAAATAGCTCAGTGCGCCGACAATTGTGATAAATGCGGAAATCACGATCGCAAATATCGGTCGATCAATAAAGAAATGGGGCAGTTTCATTGGATTTTCCTTACCTAAAACAAATGCTGCACTTACCGCAGCGCGACTTCGGTCGCTTCAGAACTCTGTGTATTGCGGACCTGAACTTGTGTACCGGCAGCCACCAGATGTAGCCCGCTGACAACGACCTGCTCGCCAGCGTTCAACCCATCGACCACCCGCAGGCCGTCATGGCGATCATGCAGGATGACATCGCGACGGGTGATCGTGTTGTCTGCGTCAACGATCCAGACAAATTTGGTTGCCTGATCCGAGTTGATTGCCCGTTCCGGAATGACGATGCCTTGTGCGTTTGTCTCAGCGGCCAGACGCATGCTTCCAAACATTCCGGGCACAAGCAGGCCGTCGTCATTGTCCAGAATTGCGTGACCTCTGAGGGTGCCTGTGCCGACATCCAGGCGGTTATCGACAAAGTCAATTTTGCCGAGATGTTCGAAATCCAACCCACCCGTCAATTTGATCTCGACTGGCAGGTCACCTGCGACGCCGCGAAACCCTGTTTCGTCGTGTAGACGCATGTATTCGAGATACCGCTGCTCGGTCACGTCGAACACAAAGTTGATCGGGTCGATCGAGACAATCGTCGTCAAGGGTGCTGAACCGGATCCGGCAGAAACCAAATTGCCTTCACTCACAAAGTCGTCGGAAATCCGTCCGGTGACCGGGGCGTGAATTTGGGTGAACTCAAGGTCCAGACGGGCACGATCAATTGCGGCCTGGGCCGAAGCGATACTTGCCGCGGCAATCGCTGCGTTCTGCCTCCTTGTGTCCAGAACAGACTGGCTTATATGGCCTTGCTCCCTCAGCGCTTCCGCACGTTCAAGTTCAAACTGGCTGAGCTCAGCCGCCGCCTGTGCTTCAGTCAGATGGGCTTCGGCTTCGGCCAGAAGCGCCTGATAGGGGCGCGGGTCAATCGAGAAAAGCAGATCACCTTTCTGGACAATCTGACCTGATGTAAAGTGGACGTCGTCAAGGTGTCCTGACACACGGGCACGCACCAGAACCTCATCGACCGCTTCGAAGCGTCCGGTGAATTCATCCCAATCTGTGACATTGCGCTGCTCCGCAGGGAAGACCTCGACCGTCGGGGCGACTGGCGCTGCAGCCGGAGCTGACGCCTCTGCTGCACCAACAAAACTGGGAATTTCAACTTTGTTTACCGTGTACCAGAGACCGCCAGCAACAGCTGCGCCGATCGCGACACCGGAAAACAGGGAACCTTTATTGAGCATCATTCTATCCTCACCAATGGGCAATAGGCCCGGGGTTATGGGTAGAATGTCTCGTTTCAGGCCCAACCTTGTAGCCCGTCGGTGGGACGATCACTCTTTCCTGGTGGGACGCAATACGAGTGCAGCGCTTGATAAATATTGTAATTCAGAAGCTTGGCGGGTTTGAAATCAGGAAATCTACGAACGCCCTGACACGCGGGGCGACCAGCCTTCGATCGAGATACACGATGGAATAGGGTAATTTGTCCAATCGGACGTTTTCCATAACCTCAACCAGGCGCCCTTGTTCCATTGATTCCAAGATAAGATAGGTCGGGAGTTGTGCAATCCCCAGACCGGCCTCTGCAGCTTGGTGGATTGCATCGATGTCGTTCCCAATAAGGACCGGGTCAAGCGTGCGTCGGACGACGTTACCCTCACATTCAAACATGAATGGAAAGAGCCGCCCTGTATTGCGGGCGCGGTAGTGGATGCCTCGGTGAGCATCCAGTTCAGGTATTCGCTGAGGATGCCCGTAGCGTTCTACATAAGACGGCGCCGCGACAGTGTGTATGACATCATCGAACAGTTTCCGCGCGACCAGATTGGCACTGTCACCCAATTCGCCGATGCGTATGGCAACATCAATTCCTTCTGACGCGAGATCGACAATCCGATCCTCAAAACTGAGTTCCACCTCAACATGCTTGTAGCGGCACATGAAGGACAAGACACGTTGTGTCAGCCACATCCGCCCAAACACGGCGGACGCGGAAACAACCAGTTTTCCTCTCGGCTCTTCCAAGCTGTCTGTAAATTCGGTTTTCAAGCTTTCCGCATCGTCCAGCAGTTTGCGCGCGCCTTCCAAGAGCCTTTCGCCCTCGACGGTCAGCGCTACAGAACGGGTTGTCCGGGAAAACAGTTTTGCGCCGACCTCTGATTCAACACGCTGCACAGCCTTTGAGACGGCAGAGCTCGTCATACCCTCAACTCGCGCGGCCGCTGCAAAACTTTCAGTTAAAGCGACCCGCACAAACAGCTTAAGGTCCGATAGATTATCCATACTCAGTAGTTGCCGTGCAAAGCACGAGCTTTGTCAATGCTTGATGATGTAGCCATTTGTTGAAACGAGTGAGGAACGTAGATGCAATTTGAGCTTTTCGCACAAGTGAATGGGCGCATTCTGATCACGAGACCTGCAACAAAAAATGTTCATGTTGTGCAAAGCGAGTGCGATGCGAAACTCCTCAGCCTAAGGCCGAGAATTTTCCGGGCAAATGTCATGTTTAGTAGCCATGAACCGGCATTGGGCGCGGTGTTTTCGCGCACAGGTACAAAGTGGGCCAAAGCCCGCGCCGCGCGGTTTTCATGGTCAGAAACTTCTGTTAGGTATCCTGAATGTATGAACATGATGTGCCTTTCTGCTTTGAGAGATCGCGTCTCAGGTGATGTGGTTGGTCGTCCTCTATTGGCGTCAATAGGGAGTGCTCGCTGCTTGGATTGATGACAAGCGACGACGAAATTGGCTGCGCCAATACCAATTTTTTAGAACGAATTGGTTTTTGAGTTTCATTTTCCTCACCCTAAGCGATGAATACTTGCTTGCTTATTGAGCCAGATATGGGGCCGCCAGTCGCTCTGAGTAGTTACGCGGAGAGACAAACTCTACGTCCTGATGGGACACAATGCAGGTTCTATGCAATTGGATGCGATTTTCTGATGCTTTAACGTTTCATAGATCGCTGTACCGACTGTGCACACTATTGTGCGTACAGTGCTGTTTGGCATACTTAGTTGCAAGTCCAGTTCAGGGGTCACGTCACAATGGCGCTTGGTCGATCACTTTAAACTATTGGCGGGTTGCTGGCATTCGTGTCGCTAAAACAGAACGGGCTAAATCGGTGGTTTGTGTAGCAATCTTATCTATTCGCATAGTCACCTTGATGGGTTCACTACACAATCATGCCTGGGATATTACCGAGACCCTCTTCAAGCGCATCGATGAATGCAGAAAGCCGGCGCGGTTGGTGCCGGGCTGGGAGATACGCGAGGTTCACATCGAGCATCGCCGCCCGCCAATGGGGAAGTAAATCAATCAGATCGCCTGACGCAAGTTCCGACGCAACAAACCATCTGGGCAAAACAGCCGCACCAAGCCCCGATAGCGCTGCGTGCTTTAGCGACATGATGTTGTTTGTCGACATCTTGGCAGCAACATTCAGATCGCATTGCTCACCATCTGAATGAGATAGTTCGACATTTGCCCCTTCAAACGGCGTCAGGGACACGAATGGAAGCTCTTTTGCGCCATCCGGTCTGGAGCCCTTGATTTGTTTCGCAATCGATGGAGTGCCGACAACCAACCTTTCAACCCGCCCTAGACGACGCACGATAAGTGTGTCGTCAGGGACAGGTCCAACCTTGATCCAGCAATCGCATCCAATTTCTGCAAAGCGAATTGGCTCATCCTGCAAATGCCAGTTTACTGTGACTTTGGGATTTGCTGCCTGAAATCCGATTGCGATTTCCGCAAGATGCAATTGACCGAGCGCGACGGGCGCAACAACCCTCAGCGGACCCCTTAGGGTCTCGGTATCGGGCGCATGTTGCTCCTGTAATGTATCCCATCCGGCGATCAACTCGCGGGCATCGGCAAGCACCTCAAGCCCTGTCTCCGTCAATGCCAATGAATGCGTCGTACGACGCGCAAGCTGGACCCCAAGGCGCTCTTCCAGGTCTTTCAATTGTCGGCTGGCGGAGCCTTGCGAAATGCCCAGATCACGTGCGGCACCACTGATCGTGCCTTTCTCCGCAATGCGAACAAAAGTTTCGAGAAGGGCGAGGCGGTCTAATGGTTTGCTCATGCGCAATGCAGATAACAGATACCATTATAAACTGTCTACAGAGTATCCTTGGCTTCGATCATCTTGCTCCTCAACAGCAACGACTTCTCATGAGGAGACCTCAGATGAACAAAAGAACCTTCAAAATCGCCAACGACCTGGCCGTGAATCGCCTCGGTTACGGCGCTATGCGCCTTACAGATCAGCCCAGCAATTTTGGTCCCTATCCCAAGTGGGACCAGGGACTTGCCCTGCTACGCCGGGCAGCCGATCTTGGCGTGAACTTCTTCGACAGCGCCTGGGCCTACGGGCCAGAACATGCTGACCGAATTGTCGGTGAGGCGCTAGAGGGTCGGGATGTCATCTTGGCCACGAAGGGCGGCGTCGACAAACCCGAACCGGGCAAAATCATAACCGACGGAAGCCGTGACGCATTGCTCAATCAGGTTGATCGAGCCCTCGTCAATCTGCGCCGCGACCGCATCGATTTGTTTCAGCTTCACCGTGTTGACCCGAAGACTCCCATCGAAACGTCGGTTGCTGCTCTCGCGGAAGCACAAGCGGACGGGCGTATTGGCCACATCGGCTTGTCCAACGTATCGCGCGAACAGCTCGACCGAGCCCTTTCGGTGGCTCCGATCGCAAGTGTTCAGAACCGCTTCAATATGGACGAAGCCGACGAAGATAACCTTGTCGACTATACAGCTAGCAAAGGTATTGCCTTTGTCCCTTACGGGCCGCTCGGCGCGCACCCGATGCGCCAAGGTGCCAAACTCGACCCCAAAGAGGCGCTCGCCTGGCTTCTGAGGCGCTCCCCGAACATCGTTGTCATCCCCGGAACGACTTCGATCCAGCACCTCGAAGAGAACTGGTCGGCATGGGGTATCGCTTAATCGCCTCAATAAAGGAGCAAAAAAAGATGGCCGCATCAGCAAAAAGCACAACCAATCTCGCCTCCAATCCTTGCGACTACCGAACACGATTCTTGTACGGTATTGGCATCAAAAGCGCTGCTTGCCGTATTTTACTGGCGTCCCACGCTATTTCCAGCCCGGAATGCACTCACTAACCCGTCTCGCGATGACGACCAGGTTGAGGAGGCGGCCCTGCATAGAACGTGTCGAGTAGCTTGGTACACATCCCGCCCTAGTTAGGCCAATCAGGCGTTCGCCCTCCCTTCGTTGCAACCGAACTAGCTGCCGTGCGGTGCGCATTCAGTTGTGTTGTGTCGATCACTAGCGCTTTCTCTTTGCTGTGATAAGTAGCTGGCCCGAAGACCATCTGTGCAAAGATTCACTTATCAATCCTGCGGTTGCTCAGCGTCTTGTGCTGATCGTGCGTCCCAAGAACATCTCGTCACCATATTTCACTTCGAAAAAGTGGTAACACCATTCGATCTACGTCTGTCATCACCTTGAGGCAAGTGATGGGACTTCGGAAAACATAAGTTACACAAACATCTAACCAGAATAGATCAGACGTGTTTTGCACTGTTTTGGTCGGGGAACACATTGTCAAGCATCGGAAACCAGCGGGCCGTGAACCTAAGTCTGATACTCGTCAAGACATGTATTTCGGTGGAGAAAGAAGAAATCCGCCTAAGAAATCCGAGTAGCTAAGTCGCGAAGGAAGCCTTGCACCTCTTCACACGCTTCTTCGTAGTTTTCTCGCAATTCGTACCAAACTGCATTAATTTCACCATGTGCATCTAGCAATTGAGTAAGTTTTGCATCGCTAATACTTTTCTTTGACAACAGTTCACTCAAGGCTGCTTCATATTCAGCTTTTGTTTTGGGTGCAGCCGACATGATTTTTTCTTTGATGACGTCGATTTGTTGATCCCAAGATTCCTGTCTCAGTTTCGCTCTTCTTTCGTATCCAACTCGAGTCGTCATGAGTTATCCTGTTTTGTTGCTTTTGTGGGCCTCGCTTTCCACAGCGTAGCCGATTTTACGCAAGATGCCTCGCGGTTGGCGGACTTTGTAGCAAACTTTTGGCTAGGGACTCGTCGTGTTTAAGGGCTTTTGGATTTTGATCTAGGTATACTGTGACAATTTCATTCAAGTGCGCACAAACTACACGCCCGCAAAAGCGCGCCGTACGAATAAGCCATCAGGCGTTTGACATGAGACCATCAGCACCAGAAACCTGATGCCAAAAAATGATAAATCACTGGCAGGGAAACGGCGAGTTGGACATTGCTCTTCGCCTTTGCCATGTACTACTACAGAAATGCTCCGGCGTCGGTATCGGTAAACAGGGTTCCTTCTAGGGTGGTCCAACGGCACACCGTCAACACCTGAAACACTAGCCCTCAAAGCCGATTAGGCTGAACCTGATGCTTATTGCCCTCGCAATCAAGCACAGCGACACCAACCTCTCCGAAGGAGTTCAGGGAATGAGCGCCACTCTGTTTGTCATTGTTGGCCTTGCAGGCCTGGTTGTTGGCGGCGAGGTTCCGTAGTTTGATCAAGCGCAGTAATCCGGTTCTATCGGATACGAGGCTGTCCCTGAAGCTGAGCTTGCTTCTGATTAACGTGCGGACTACCGCCGTCCGGTCCATCCTTTTCGTCTTCCAGAATGGCTTTTCTCATGTCCTTCAAATCAGTGCTGTGAAAGTACCTAAGGTCCACAAAGACTCAATACTTACGAATTTGCCGCGAGATGGCGAATGTCATTTTTCGCTCGACGCTTCGCAAGATCAAGATACGACGCAGGGGCGTCACTCCAATCCAATCGGCGACGTGCACCCATTCTCAGCTTTGACCAGTCAGCTAGTACGCGATGCAGCGAAATAGCGTTTCGAGCCCAAAATACCGGATGATGCAAAGCGGACATTTGTCCGCTTTGCATCTCCAAAAAAGGAACCTGGGTGCCAACGGAAAGTGTTTATCTACCCGACTTCGAGCGCAAACAATGCGCCGTCTGGATCGCAAAGAACAACGCCATGGGCTCGAACAGTTTTAAGTGCCTCCGGAGACATCAGACGCGCGCCATTGGCCTCCGCAAAACTACTCGCATCGGAGACAGAAGTAACCTTGATGCTAGGCGCCCAAGCCGCGTTTGAGCTTCTTGGCCAAGTTGAGACATATCGAATTGCAACAACATCGCCCGAAGGACCGGTGAATGAGAGGTAATCCGAAGCGTGTTTCGGAGAGACTTGCCATTCGAAAAGCTCAGCATAAAACGCTTCTGGAAACTCACCATCGTTGCTGACATAGACTTCAGGCCCGAACTGTCGGTGCGGCACAGGGTATTTGTGCCGTGATAGGGATAGTCCGAATAGCACGCCGAGCGGATCGCGGACGAGCGCATTGCGACCGACGCCAGGAACCTCGAATGGCTCTCGAACAATTTTACCTCCGAGCGTATCGACTCGCTTCAAG
>NZ_JBXWSB010000129.1:0-11754 GCF_059613205.1 Ruegeria sp. BHSB064 | reverse complement strand
TCCGGTGCGATTACATAGTCAGCCCTCAGGCCAACCGTAGAACGACCAACCGCGGCAACTTTTCCAGAGTTTTCGTAGCTTTCCACCAGTAGCGTCTGAACGATCAGAGGTGCCCGATCAACCCAGCGTGCACGTGGCAGGTATTGTACCTGGTAAGGCGTTGGCTGAATGGCAATCTGATCGGTATTTACCGCGGCAGTGGCCGTGGGTTCCTGAACAACGATCTGCTTCTGTATTCTGGGCAACGCAGACGAGAACGTGCTTTTGGGCGTCAACAGGTACAGATCATTGGGTTTGGCTGCTTGTTGCAACGTTCCTAGACCGGCACAGCCGCCGATCAGGGCAACCACCAGCAAAGCGAGAGCAGGCTTGATCATTGACGGAACTCCGATGCTTGGGTGCCTAACAGGAAACGTGCGGGGTCTCGTTCAACCTTGTCCACAAGACGGTCTACACTAATGACAAGGCGTTGGGCTTCTTCGACGAAACGGACAAATTGCGGAAGGCCAACGCGCAGGAAGTCCGACACTTGGCGACGATTGGTCTGAACGATGCCATCGATGGTGCCCAGCAGTTCGGACGCCGAGTTCGATGCGCTGAGAACATCGTCCGAGATTTGGTCGATCTTTTCAGTGATGTTCGAAACGGTTTCGGTCACTTGATTGGCGGCCTTGCGGATGTCGGCTGCAACAGGCGCGACTTCTTCTTCCATAACGCGGTTGGCAGAATTGAATGCTGTCTCTGCCGAAGACAACGCCCCTTTTGCCGTGTCCATCGCTGAAGTGATCGAGCCCAGCGTTGTATTGGCGTTCAGGACGGTTTCGTTGACTAGTCCAAGCGTAACGCTGCCTTCGTCAGACAACAGGGTTAAACGTTCAGCCAGTTGCGAGCCGCGTTCTATGAAGGGTTGAATGTCCTGTTGCAGAATGCGGTCCGCGGTCTGGATCGTGGTTTTTGCCTCATCCAGCGCGGCTTTTGCCGATTCAGATGCGGATTTGACCGAATTCAGTGTCTCCGTTCCGGATTTCAGCGTTGTATCCGCTGTTTCGATCAGGGGATCCAGACGTTTTGAGAACTCGCCTATATCCTTGGCCGCACTGCCGATGTCGCTGGCGACAGACTCAAAGCTGGTCAGCGTATTGTCCAACCGTCCTGTAGCGGACGCAAGGTTGTCCAGAATGCTGCTCACGGCTTCCCGGTTTTTGTCGTCTACGACCTTGTTTAGACTTTCCAAAAGGGTGACAGCCTCATCCAGAACCTTTGGCGCGCCTTCGAATAAGGATTGAATGGTACTTCGCTTGCTTTTGATCACACTGTCCTGCGCCAATCGCTGTGATCCAGGTGACCCACCTGTTAACTCAACATAACCGACACCGGTAACGCCCAGTGATTGCAACTGCGCCACCGTTTCTTCGGTGATCGGAATGTCTGCGTCCACTTCGATGCGTACCCTGACCTTTGAAGGATCGTCATCATCCAAATTCAACGAAATGACCTGCCCCACAGGGAGACCGTTAAAGCTTACACCTCCGGCAGCGGAAAGCCCTGAGACGTTGTCAAATAAGATGTCATAGTAAGCGTACTGGCGTGTGACCTCAAATTTGGCAAGCCACAGGAAAAAACCAAATGCGCCCAATAGTCCCGCAAGGGTAAACGCGCCAATCAGGATATAATTCGCTCGGGTCTCCATAGCCTCTACCTGTCCTGGCCCTTCTGTTGTGCTGCGCGGGCGCGGGGGCCTGTGAAGTATTCCTGCACCCAAGGATGATCGACCTTGGTCATGTCTTCTATCGGACCTTCGACCAGCACGCGCTTTTCTGCAAGTACGGCAATCCGGTCGCAAATGGCATAAAGGCTGTCCAGATCATGGGTAACCATAAATACGGTCAACCCAAGAGCCCGCTGCAGTTCACCAATGAGCTCATCATAAGCTGCTGCACCAATCGGGTCCAATCCAGCGGTTGGCTCATCCAGAAATACAATTTCGGGGTCCAATGCCAATGCTCGCGCCAGCGCTGCCCGTTTGCGCATGCCGCCGGATAGCTCGGACGGAAACTTGCCGCAGCTCAGTTGTGGCAAACCCACCAGACTGATCTTCAGCGCGCCCAGAGACTCCATCAACTTTTCGCTGAGGCCAGTGTGCTCGCGCAGCGGGGCCATTACGTTCTGCAACACGGTCAAAGAGGAAAACAATGCGCCGTCCTGGAATGCTACGCCCCAATGGCGTTCGATCCTGCGCCGATCTTCCTCGGGGCCGTTCAGAACATCAACGCCCAAAACCTCGATACTTCCCGCAGCGGGCTTGTTCAGGCCGACAATTGTTCTGAGCAAAACGGACTTGCCTGTCCCGGACCCGCCGACAATTCCCAGAACCTCGCCACGCCAGACATCGAGGTCGAGGTTGTCATGTACAACCTGCGTTCCGAATTGGTTTCTAAGGCCACGCACACGGATCACGGCCTCGCGCTGCGTTTCTGTCAAAGCTGGTGCCTGTTGTGTACTGCTGATCATGTCAGATTCCGACCTCCGAGAAGAAAATCGAGAACAAGGCATCAATCACAATAACCATGAAGATGGACTGCACAACCGATGCCGTCGTGCGCTGGCCCACGCTTTGCGCTGACCCCCTGACCTGCATGGCCTGCCAACAAGAAATCACGCCAATGACCAAAGCGAAAAAGGGCGCTTTGATCAAACCCACCGCCAATTGCCAGACGTCCGTGTTTTCCTTCAGTCGTGTCAAAAACATCCCCGGGCTCACGCCAAGGTCAATCCAGCTCATCAAGGCGCCACCGAACAAGCCCGCTATGTCTGCCACAAAGCCCAGAATGGGAAGCATGATCAAAAGAGCAAGGACACGGGGAATGACCAGTACCTCAATCGGATCCAGCCCTAGGGTTCGCATGGCATCGATCTCTTCCTGCACTTTCATCGAGCCGATGGATGCGGTGAACGCAGAACCCGAGCGGCCCGCAACAATGATGGCGGTCAGCAAAATTCCCAATTCGCGCAGAACCGAGATTGAGATCAATTCGACCACAAAGATCTCTGCGCCAAACTGCTTAAGCTGGGTTGCGCCCTGAAAGGCCAGAACAACGCCGATCAGAAATCCCATCAAGGCTACAATCGGAAGGGCTTTGACGCCGGTTTCCTCCATATGCGTGACCAACGCTGCCTTGCGCAACCGCCAGGGCATCACAACGGTTCGGAGTAACCGATGCAACGTAAGCCCCAGAAATTCCAGAATCGAAAGCGTGTCTTTCCAGGCCCCGAACGTGCTGCGGCCAACATCGGCAACCCAGTCCACAAAGCTGCGGGGATCTTCGAGTTTGCCGGGTTTGTCCGGAATACTATGCGTTACTGTATCGATGAGCTTGGCGTGCGCAGGCTTTGCCCCTTGGATTTCCATCGTCGCACCGTTCGCGGTGAACCGCCGACCAAGATCAGCGATCAGCCATGCGCCGCCGGTGTCCAGCGCCTCAATGTGGGACAAATCAATAACAACCTTGTCCGTCGAGGGTTGAATGGCCGCAAAATCTTGTTCTACCGACTGCAACGATTGGGTCAGCAATTCACCCGTGACACGGACATGGGTACCGTCAGTATCGCGCTCGGATGTTATCGCTGGCTTCGTCATATCGCCATGTGAAGTAAAACCCCTTTGGCCCGCAAGTCTTTGTTCCGAAAGGCAGGGTTTTTGTGATGCAGGATGGCGCATGCGTCACGCCCGACACCACTTGGCACGGGTACATTTGTTTCTCTTTGGCAGCCTTAGAAAGCGGTGATGTTTTCATTTAATCAGTTGCTTGAGCACGAGAAGCCAGACACATTCCGCGAAGGAATCAAGTTCAGAGCCGGAGAGTTCGTATGCCTGAGGCCAAAAACGTCTTGTTCATAATCATTGATCAGCTTCGGGCTGATTGCCTGAGCGGCGCGTTGGCGGATCACGTGGACCTCCCTAACCTTAGGGCGTTCATGGATGACGCCGTGACCTTCACAAGGCATTATTCTGTCACCAATCCTTGCGGCCCTTCGCGTGCATCGCTTCTGACCGGTCAATATGCGATGAACCACCGGTCTGCCAGAAATGGAACGCCGTTGCGCCACGACACCCCGAACATTGCCACAGAAATGCGCAAAGCGGGATATACACCGATGCTGTTTGGGTACACAGACACCTCTGCTGACCCGCGGGTTCATGACGCAAACGACCCGGTGCTCAGGTCTTACGAGGAATCCATGAACGGCTTTCTGGAAGTCGTCGAAATGCGTCTTGAAGAATCGTATCCCTGGCAAGCGCATCTGATGAAGAAAGGGTATGAGTTCGATCAGTATTGGGATATTTACAAACCCGTCTCAACAGACGATCAGCCCCCGAAATTGAACGATCCGGCACTGTATCGGGCGGAAGACAGCGACACGGCGTTCCTAACCGATGCATTCCTTGACGGCATCGCGCCCCATCGAGGAAAGGGCTGGTTTGCCCATCTGACCTATATCCGTCCACATCCGCCTCTGGTCGCACCTGCTCCGTACAATGACATGTACAACCCTGCAGATATCCCTCTGCCACAACGGTTGCACAGCGCGGAGGCCGAGAAAGAACTGCACCCGTTCTTCGGCCCGAAGCTGGATGTCTATACAGCAAAAGAGTTTGTTCACGGCTTTGATGAAGTTGAGCCAACAGACGCAAACATTCGTACATTGCGCGCGGTCTATTTAGGACTGGCAACAGAGGTTGACCACCATATCGGTCGCGTCGTGCAATACCTGAAGGACAGCGGGCAATATGACGACACGATGGTGGTTATCACCGCTGACCATGGCGAAATGCTGGGGGATCGCCACAGCTGGGGCAAAATGACGGTCTATGATGCGGCCTATCATACACCGTTGATGATCCGTTTGCCGGGGAACGACGCTCATGCAGGTGCTCAAATAAAAGTGCCAACTGAGTCAGTAGATGTAACGCCGACAATCCTTGACTGGATCGGGCAAACGGCTCCGAACGCGATGGATGGTCGATCCTTGATGCCGTTGTTGCATGGCGAGGTTCCCAAAGACTGGCGCAAGTATTCGTTTAGTGAACTGGACTTCTCGGAACCTGAAAATCCGACCCTTTGGCAACAGCGGCTGGGAACGGGAAACAGCGACTCTTGCCTGGGGATCTTGCGGGATGATCGTTTTACCCTGATTGAATTTGCCGCAGATCTGCCGCCCATTCTGTTTGACCGCAAAGGTAATGGTGAGTTTGAGAATGTGGCCAACAAGCCCGAGTTTGCATCCGATCTTGCCCGGTTGAGCCGTCAGATGTTGCGGCATCGCATGCGCAATATGGACCATACGTTGTCATTGCATTCCATTACGAGGGACGGTGCAAAATCCCGCTCTCGGTATTAGGCAACGCTTTGGTGGCTGATAACTATTTTCCGAAAATTGATAGACAAATTCATATCTTACGGTATCGTCCTTGAAAAATACGCTTCAATTTTCGCTCTGACGGCCTGCGGTTTCGGTGCATTGGTTTTTAGTTTCTGATTGAATTGTCCAGATCGGCTTGTCAGTGATTTCAATTTTCCAAACACACCTTTCTGCTTGCAGGGTGTTCTGGGGAGGACGGTGATGGGCGATTGGTTTGTGAATGTTCTGCGCAGCTATCCCGAACTGGCGGTTTTTCTGTCGATAGGGGTAGGGTTCTGGATCGGCCCCAAGAAGCTTTTCGGGTTCAGTCTGGGGACGGTCACGGCAACATTGCTTGCGGCCGTGATCATTGGGCAAACCCATATACAAATCGACTCGGCCGTCAAATCGACCTTTTTCATCATGTTCATATTTGCGGTCGGCTATGGGGTCGGCCCGCAGTTTATTCGTGGCCTCAAAGCAGACGGTGCGCGTGAAGTCTTTTTTGCGCTCAGTGTTCTGGCCCTCTGTCTGATTGTGCCGGTCATATCCGCAATGGTCGCGGGTCTGGAGCTGGGATTTGCGGCGGGCCTGTACGCGGGGTCGCAGACAATTTCGGCCGCAATTGGCGTCGCAACAGATCAGATCAATCAATTGGGCCTGTCGACAGAGCAGGCGCAGACCTATGCCAATCAAATTCCGATCGCTTACGCTGTAACTTATATTTACGGCACAATCGGCTCGGCCATCATTCTGGCCAAGATCGGTCCGCGCCTGATTGGTGTGGATTTGGTTGCCGCCTGTAAGGAATACGAAGCCCAGCTAGGTGGCGGCGCGGCGGTGGAGGCGGGCGACGGTATCGTTTCGGCCTATCGCATGATCGAAGCACGGGCGTTTGAAATACCAGACGACAGTGATTTGATAGGCCACCCAGTCAAGGACTTGATGCCCGGAGTGCGGATTTATGCGGAACGGATCAAGCGCGGCGATGAAATTATCGAGGTTGAGGACAGTACAGAGCTTCAGGCGGGCGACATCGTTATGTTTTCGGGGCGACGCGCGGACTTGGTCGGCCTGCTGGAAGGGCGCATGAAAGAGGCTGACGCCCCTGAATTGCTAAACACGCCAACTGAGAAGCTGGATGTTCTGATCACCAGCAAAGAGGTTCACGGAAAAACGCTGGAGGACCTAAGCAAGCTCTCGCTGGCGCGAGGCGTCTATGTTTCAAAACTGATGCGCAACATGGTCGAACTGCCGCTGTTGCCGGGAACCGTCGTGCATCGCGGCGACATCCTGACGGTTCTTGGGTCAAAGCGCCATGTCGAAGCCGCAATCGCCCAGATAGGGTATGCAGACCGTCCGGTGGACACGACGGATCTTGCCTTTGTCGGATGGGGGATCTTTCTTGGCGGTTTGGTCGGGACCCTGGCGATCACCATGGGGGGATTCCCAATCAGCCTGTCTACAACAGGTGGAGCCCTGTTGTCAGGGCTATTGCTTGGCTGGTTGCGAACGGTTCATCCAACGTTCGGGCGGATACCCGGCCCGTCCTTGTGGTTGATGAATACACTTGGCCTGAACGTTTTTATCGCTGTGATTGGGATCAGTGCCGGCCCTGGTTTTGTCGCGGGGCTTCAACAGGCCGGCATCGCATTGTTGCTTTGGGGCATTGTCGCCACCTCATTGCCCATGATCTTTTCTGTCTATGTGGGCCACTATGTTTTCAAGTTCCATCCCGCCATTTTGTTCGGGGCCTGCGCGGGTGCGCGAACAACAACAGCGGCACTCGGGATGATTCAGGAAGCCGCTCAAAGCCGAATACCAGCGCTGGGGTATGGGATGCCCTATGCGATCGGGAATACGTTACTGACCATCTTTGGCATGGTTGTTGTTTTGATCCTCAGTTGATTTGGAAAGGTATGTGGTATGGACCGTCTGAAACTGCACGATTACGAAGCGCTCAGCCCCTTTCAGATCAAGGATGAGCTGATCAAACTGGCCTCGGATGAAGCGCGAAAATCCAACAGTGCGTTTCTGAATGCGGGGCGAGGAAACCCCAACTGGATCGCGACACGCCCGCGTGAAGCTTTCTTTGCACTTGGTCAATTTGCCATAACCGAAGCCAAACGCGTTATGGACCATCCCGCGGGTTTGGGTGGGATGCCGGCCATCAAAGGATGCCATGATCGCTTTTTACGTTGGGCTGAAGCAAATGCCGAAATGCCGGGCACCGATACCTTGGTGACCGTGGTCAAACACGCCGTTTTTGCTTTCGACTTTGATGCAGATGCGTTTGTTCATGAACTGACGGATTCGATCATTGGCGACAATTATCCCGTGCCGGACCGCATCCTGTACCACAACGAAATCATCGCACATGAATATCTGATGTGGGCCATGTGTTCCGGTCGACAGCCAGATGCACGATTTGATCTGTTTGCTGTCGAAGGCGGCACAGCTGCGATGTGCTACATCTTCAAATCACTCAAAGCCAACCGTTTGCTGAACGCAGGCGATACGATTGCGCTGTGTACCCCGATCTTCACCCCGTATCTCGAAATGCCGGAGTTGGAGGATTACAGCCTGGAATCCGTGCATGTGGAAACGGATGAAGAAGATGGCTTCCAATTGACCGATGCAGCCGTCGAGACACTGAAAGACCCCAAAGTAAAAGCCTTCTTTCTAGTCAATCCGGGTAATCCTTCGTCAGTTGCCCTGAACAAGGCATCTCTGGAAAAACTGGCGGATGTGGTCGAGAACCACCGCCCCGATCTCATCGTTCTGACAGATGATGTCTATGGAACCTTCGTGCATGATTTCACATCGGTCATGGGGTACATGCCACGCAACACAATTGGCGTTTATTCCTATTCCAAGTATTTTGGCTGCACGGGCTGGCGCCTGGGTGTCATCGCCGTTGCGCAAGACAATATTTTTGACCTCAAACTGGCAGAGCACAGCGAAGAGATTAAGCAGACGCTGGACAAACGCTATGGCACGCTGAGCCTTACCCCACGGGATATCCGCTTTGTTGATCGTCTGGTTGCAGACAGCCGGGACGTTGCCCTGAACCACACAGCAGGTCTGTCCTTACCTCAACAGGTCATGATGACCCTGTTTTCGCTGGTCGAACTGGTGGATACCAAGAAAGATTATCAAACCGCCTGCATGGAGCTTGTGCATCGGCGGTTCAAACTGTTGACCGAGGCCATGGGGATCGAGGTCAATGCTGGCGAAAACTACGACGCCTACTATGGGATCATCGATTTCGAGTATTGGTTGCGCAAATATGTTGGCGACGACGTTGTGGCTTGGATCAAGAAGAACGTACATCCGCTCGATATTGCCTTCAAACTTGCCGAGGATCACGGGATAGTTCTGTTGAATGGCAGCGGGTTTGATGCGCCGGGCTGGTCTGCGCGCGTGTCCTTTGCCAACCTGCCGGACGAAGCCTATGCCCAGATAGGTCGCGCTGTACGGTCTGTCGCCAGAGGATATGTCGAGGCATACCGCGCCGCTAATGCTTTGCCCTTACACGGCGGGTCCTGAACCGGCGCAGCGAGGTACCAAACATGAATTCCACTATCCGCGCCAGGCAACTGGTGCTAGGCAGAGGCTGTGGAGAAGGCAAACTTGGACATAACTGAAAAGCGTATCAAGGCGATGACCACGGCGGGGTTGAACCTGATTGGTCAAGCGCTTTCCATTTATGACAACAAGTTGCAGCTGGTCCTCAGCAATCGCCGGTTTCAGGAAATGTTCGACTTGCCGGACGAACTTGTTCAACGCGGAGCCCTGTTTCGAGATACCATCCACTTTCTTGCCAGCCGCGGAGAATACGGCCACGACGAAAGTGTGGAGGACATGGTCAACTTGCGCGTCGAGCAAGCTTTGGCGTTTGAGCCGCATTACATGGAACGGGTGCGTCCAAACGGGCAAGTTGTCTCAATCGAAGGCGCGCCATTGCCTCAAGGGGGTTGGGTTGCGGTCTATACCGACATCACCGGTACGCGGCGGGCCGAGAACTTGCTGCGGGCACGGTCCGAGGAATTGTCGGAACAGTTGCTGGGTCATGCAGAAGAGTTGTCGGCCACCAACCGCAAGCTTGCTGCCACGATCGCCGCTTTGGAAGAAGCCAAACGGGAACTGACCGAAATCGAGGCCCGGACGCGCTTGGTGACCGAGATGATGCCGGCTCATATCGCGCATTTGGACAGTGACGGGCAATACGACTACTCTAACCGACGTCTGAGCGCGGTTATGCCCGGGCGTCCTTCTGATATTTTGGGGCTCCATATCTCTGAGGCACTTGGTTCTGTGGCTTTCGCACGCGTGGAAAGCCATCTGCAAAAGGCTTACGACGGCGAGCCGTCTGTTTTTGAGTTCACCGAAGATCAGGATTCTCGCCGCATCCGTGTTTCATTCACACCGGATGGGGCAGGGGGCGTGTATGTCATGTCTGTGGACATCACCGAGGAAACCCAAGCGCGGGTTGCCTTGCAGCAGACGCGTCGCAGAGCGATGGCGGCACAAATGACAAGCGGCCTTGCGCATGACTTTTCAAACCTGCTCACGATCATCCTTGGTATGCAATCTAGGCTGGACAAGATGAACTTGCCGGATGAAGCGCAAGAGCTTGTCGTCGCTACCCAACAAACGGCGCGCAGGGGCGGACAATTGCTGAACCGGATCGCGGATATGACCGGAAACAGAACGCCTCAGCCTCAGGCAACAGATATGCGTGGTTTACTGGAAGATCTTCGGATACTGGCCACCCCGTCCCTGCCGCGTGGTATGGGGCTTTCTGTCGTGAACACTTTGCCGGATCAGGCATTGATGTTGGATCCGGGTATGGTCCAGGACGCGTTGTTGAACTTGGTTCTGAATGCGCGGGACGCGTGCGGTAATTCTGGTCAGATCACCATAAGCGCACATGCCATCGGAAAAATTTGGGTCGAGATTACCGTGTCGGACACTGGTCCGGGATTTTCCCCTGAGGCGTTGGAGAAAGCGCTAAACCCTTTCTTTACGACGAAAGGCAGCGATGGGTCCGGACTGGGTCTGCCCATGGTTTATGACACTGTGAAACTAACGGGGGGCGATTTGAACTTAAAGAATACCCCGTCAGGAGCATCCGTCGTTCTGCGGTTACCCTACCGACCAGCTCCGCCGGCGCGAGGCGGTCTTGTCCTGTTGGTGGAAGACAGCGATGATTTGCGCGGTCAGTTTCGCGACATGTTGGTGGAGTTGGGTTTGTCTGTAATTGAAGCCAACTCTGTCGATGAAGCGGTGGCGCTGCTTTCCAGCGTCGAAGACATCTCGATGGTCCTGTCCGATATCCGCCTGGAAGGAGGGGAAACAGGGCTGGATCTATTACGGCAAGTAAAGCCCGGGTTCCCGTGTATCCTGATGACATCTCTACCTAATTCTGATCCATTGCACCAACAGGCACTTGCTTTGGCTCCGGTGCTGCTTAAACCGTTCTCTCAGGCGCAATTGTCTGCACTGATCCAAACCGAGGCAGCCTGATGACGCAACCTCTGGTGACTATTCTCGATGACGAACCCGAGATACGCCGCATCCTGACGGATGCTTTGGAAGATGCCGGTTTCCGAACGCAAAGTTTCTCTCGCGCGCGTGAATTCGAGGCGGCGCTGAATCGCGTGACACCAGATGTCTGTCTGGTGGATCTGTCTTTGCCAGACACAGACGGGCTGGCTTTGGTTCATCGCCTTGCATTGGAACAGGGCGCGACAGTCATTATCATATCTGGCCGGGCACAGGTGCAGGATCGCGTGACGGGGTTAGAGCTTGGTGCTGATGATTACATAACAAAACCGTTCGATCCAGCGGAGGTTGTCGCTCGGATACGGGCAAGGCTGCGTACCCCGCGTGGTCAAACGTCACATTCGGATACGGCTGTGTTCAATGGTTGGACAGCACATTTTGACCGTTATGTGCTTGAGAACGGGGCGGGCGCGGAAACGCCGTTCAGCCATGCGGAAGGCGAAGTTCTGAGGTTGTTTCTGGAGAGCCCCAAGCGCCTGATCAGTCGGGGGCAAATGCAGGAGTCGTTGGGCGGTGCAGCAGGTGACAGCTTTGACCGGGCAATGGATGTTCGAATATCCAGGCTGCGCACCAAACTTGGTGAAGACCCCAAGAACCCGCGCCTTATCAAAACGATTTATGGTGCCGGGTACATCTTTCTGGGCGATGTTGACTGGAAGTAACAGAAGTCTTGATCGACTAAGTTTGTGGCTCCCAGTGTTTAGCTCGGTGATGTTTTCATGCCAAAACCAGGCAAACAGCCGTCTTGCTCGATCAGTTTACTCTCTTAGCGCCTGATCTTTGATC